>DASVBI010000334.1:0-10203 GCA_036375915.1 Terriglobales bacterium
GGTTACATTTCTGTAACATTCGTGACACGACCTGAATTTGTGTAAAATGGCACAAGCTACTCGCGAGCCGCGGTTGACTTCCAAGACTCATGTCTGTGCGAAATAATCATAGTGGCCCAGTGTTATGGCGCAGATTAATCATCTGCCTATCCATGACGGCGCTGCTGCTGGGCGGTATCCGGCTGCACGCGCTGCAGTTCACTGCCACTGCCCATGCGGCCGTCAGCTCCGACCACCACTCGCAGGCAAAGCGGCAAAGTTTCGATACTGACGCCAGCTATTGCGTCCCTCCACCCCGAATTTTCGCCTTTGAGCCAGCGCCGGCGGTATTTTCCCGCGTGGTGGCAGCGCATGACGTTTTTCTGCCCGCTCATCCCGACGGCTGGTATTGCAATCGTCCCCCTCCCTCCTTCTAGCCCATTTCATAGGTAAAACAGGCCCCGATCGTTTTGCTGTAACCGCGCGTGCGGCTTGCGCGCTAGGAGATCTCCCTCGCGGCTTCCCTTCCCTTGGGGATACCGCAGGGGCGGAGACTCAGGAGGAATACATTGAAACGCAAGCACCTGCTGATTATAGCGAGCGTTGTGATCCTGGTGATCGCCGCTGTGTCCAGATTTACGGTTCGTGCCAAGAGTTCGCCCGACGCGCAGGCCTCATCGCCTATGCTGCGCCCGGTGGCTGTCGCCCGCGTCCGCCGCGCGCCCATCACGCAGACCCTGGTCCTTTCCGGCGAGTTCAAGCCATTCCAACTAGTGGACGTGCACGCCAAAGTGGCCGGCTACATCCACCAAATCTACGTGGATGTAGGGGACAAGGTTAAAAAAGGCGAGACCCTGGCGATACTGGAAGTGCCGGAATTAAGCGCGCAGTTGCTGGCCGCCGACGCTTCCGTGCGGCGCGCCGAGGACAGCATCCGGCGAGCGGAAAACGAGGTGGCGCGGGACAAGTCAACGCACCAAGCCAGCCATCTCGACTACGACCGCCTGAAACAAGCTTCGCAGGAGCGCCCCGGCTTGATCGCGCAACAGGAACTGGATGACGCCTTCGCCAAGGATCAGTCGGCGGAAGCGCAGATCGAAGCCGCGGAAGCAAGTCTGTCGGAAGCCAAGAACGAACTAGGCGTCGCCCAAGCCGACCAGAAGCGCCTGCAGGCTCTTGCCAATTACACCCGCATCGTTGCTCCCTTCGATGGGGTGGTCACCAAGCGTTATGCCGATACCGGGGCCCTGGTGCAAGCCGGCACTTCCTCCAACACCCAGGCCATGCCGGTGGTCAGCATCGCCCAATATGACAAGCTGCGGCTGGTCTTGCCTGTGCCCGAAGACGCGGTGCCCGCCGTCCATCTGGGCAGCGCGGTGGATGTGCACGTGCTGGCTTTGCACCGCCATTTTGTGGGCAAAGTGGCGCGCTTCGCCGATGCGCTCGACCTGCAGACCCGCACCATGCACACCGAGGTGGACGTGGAAAACCCCAAGGGCACGCTGGTGGAAGGAATGTATGCCGATGTCAGCCTGATGCTGCACCAACTCAAGGGCGCGCTCACGGTGCCTATCCAGGCGGTGAGCCGCAACGGCAACATGGCCAGCGTTCTGGTGGTTGACCCTCAGGACCGCATCGAGACGCGCCAGGTGCAGCTGGGCATGGAAGGCCCGAATCGCATAGAGGTGGTTTCCGGGCTTACTTCCGGGGACCGAGTCGTAATCGGGAATGCCAGTGATTTCCACTCTGGCGAGAAAGTGCAGCCCGAGCCGTTCCAGGAAGCTGCCAATACCGAGGAGTACTGATGTCGAAGTTCGCCCTGAAGTATCCCTACTTCATCATTGTTGCCTGCCTGATGATTGCCATCGTGGGCACCACCATGCTGGTGCGCATGCCAGTAGACCTGTTCCCGCCCATCAACATTCCGGTGGTAGTTGTGGCGACGTTTTACTCCGGCATGGCACCCGAAGAAATTGAGACTGACATTACCGGCCGCTTTGAGCGTTTCTTCACCCTGGGCAGCGACATTGACCACATCGAATCGCGTTCGCTACCCGGCGTGAGCCTCATCAAGATTTACTTTCAGCCGGGCACCAACGCGGACTCGGCGCTGGCCGAAATTTCCAACCTGGCCATGGCCGATTTGCGCAAGCTGCCCCCCGGCACGTTGCCTCCGGTGGTGCTCAAATTTGACGCCTCCAGCTTGCCCGTGTGCCTGGTGACGCTCAAGGGCCAGGGCCTGAACGAAACCAAGCTGCGCGACCTGGGCCAGTACGAAGTTCGCGACCAGATGGCCAACGTACCCGGCGCTTCCGTGCCCCAGCCCTTCGGCGGCAAGTACCGCCAGATCATGGTGTACGTGGATCCGCTCAAGCTGGAAGCGCACCAGCTCAGCGTGATGGACGTGGTGCGCACGGTCAACAACAGCAACCTCATTCTCCCGGCCGGCGACGTCAAAATCGGCCCCACCGACTACAACCTCTACACCAATGCGCAGGTGCCCAACACCCAATATTTGAACCACCTGCCGCTGAAGAGCGTAGGCAACAACCGTTCGGTGATGGTGGCGGATGTGGGCAAGGCGGAAGATGCCCACGAAATTCAGACCAACATCGTGCGCATTGACGGCCAGCCCTCGGTGTATCTGCCGGTTCTCAAGCAGGGGGGCAACACCAACACCATCGCGGTGGTGAATGGTGTGAAGAAGGTTCTGGCCGACCTGACGGATGTGCCCAAGCAACTGGTGGCTAAAGTGGTTTTCGACCAGTCCATATTCGTGAAGATGGCGATCGAGAACCTGATTCACGAAGGCCTGATCGGGCTGGTGCTGACCGGCATTATGATCCTGCTGTTCCTGGGCAGCCTGCGCGCCACCGCCGCCGTGTTTCTCTCCATCCCGCTGTCGGCGCTGGCCGCCTTCCTGGCCATCAGCCTGGGCGGGGGAACGGTCAACACCATGGTGCTTGGCGGCCTGGCGCTCGCCTTCTCCCGCCTCATTGACAACTCGGTGGTAGTGCTGGAAAACATTTTCCGCCACCTGGAAATGGGCGAATCGGCCGAGGTGGCCGCCGAAAAGGGCGGCAAGGAAGTTAACGTCGCCGTACTGGCTGCGACTCTGGCCACCGCCGTGGTTTTCTTTCCCGTAGTCTTCCTATATGGCGTGAGCAAGTTTTTGTTCACCGCGCTGGCCAGCGCGGTGGTGCTCTCGCTGTTCGCCTCTTATCTCGTGGCCATGACCGTGGTGCCGCTGTTCTGCGCCAAGCTGATTCGCGGCCCCCACCTGGTGGAAGAGCACGAAACGCCCGGGGGCGGTTTCGGGAAAATCGTGCGCGGCTTCAACCAGTACTTCGACCGCGTGCTGGGCGAATACGACCGAACTCTGGCCAAGTCGCTGCTCAAGCCGGCGGCCACCACCCTGGGCCTGGCGGGCGTCTCCATCATGTGTTTCGCCCTCTATCCTCTGCTGGGGGTATCTTTCTTCCCCCGCACCGATCCCGGACAGTTCGTCATCAACCTCAAGGCGCCCTCGGGTACCCGAATCGAGCTCACCCGGGACTACATCGCGCAGGTGGAGAACGATATCCGCGACGTCGTTCCGCGGAAGGACCTGGGCATGATTGTCTCCAACATCGGCGTGACTCCCGGCTTCTCGGCTATCTACACGCCCAACTCCGCGCCCAACACGGCTTTTGTTCAGGTCAGTTTGAAGGAAGGCCATAAGGTGGGCAGCTATGAATACATGCGGCGGGTGCGCGCCAAGCTGCGCAGCGACATGCCGGAAATCAGCACCTACTTCCAGTCCGGCGGCCTGGTGGACGCCATCATCAACATGGGCATGCCGGCGCCCATTGACGTACAGGTTAGCGGCATGGACATGGACGCAGCCTACAAGACCGCCCTCAACATCGCCGGCCAAGTGCGCCAGCTGCATGGGGTGAGCGACGTGCTGGTGCCGCAGGACCTCAATTATCCCGCGCTCGAACTCAACATAGACCGTGAGCGCGCCAGTTTGCTGGGGCTGAGCGAAAAGGAAGTGGTGGATAACGTCATCACCGCCCTGACGTCCAACGGCATGATCGCTCCCAGTTACTGGGTGGACCCACGGACGGGCAACGATTACTTGCTCACCGTGCAATATCCCGAGGACCAGATCCGCACCCTGAGCGATCTGGAACAGATCCCGGTGCGGGCCGCGGATGGCAGCGCCTCCACGACGCTGGAGAACGTGGTGAACATCAAGCCCATCCAGTCGCCCACCGAGGTGGATCACTACCAGCTCGACCGCGAGTTTGACGTGTACGTAGCGCCCTCGGGGGAGGACCTGGGCCACATCAGCGGCGCCATTGACAAGATCGTTGCCAACACCAAGCTGCCCGAGGGCGTGCGCGTGAACCTGCGAGGTTCGGTGCAGGGCATGCGCGAGTCGTTCAAGAGCTTCGGCGTCGGTCTGATTCTGGCCATCGCGCTGGTCTACCTCATCCTGGTGGCGCAGTTCGCCTCATTTCTCGATCCCTTCATTATCCTGCTGGCCATCCCGCCCGGCGTTGCGGGTGTGCTGCTCATCCTGCTGGTACTGGGCACCACGCTGAACATTATGTCGCTGATGGGAGTGGTCATGATGGTCGGCATCGTGGTTTCCAACAGCATTCTGATTGTGGAATTCGCGCGCAATCTGCGCAAAGAAGGCATGAATATGAAAGAGGCGGTTTCCACGTCCAGCCGCATCCGCCTGCGGCCCATCCTTATGACCTCCCTGGCCACGGTTATCGGCCTCATACCCATGGCCATGAAGCTGGGCACGGGCGCCGAGGCTTACGCTCCCCTGGCCCAGGCCATCATCGGCGGCCTGCTGGTCTCGGTAGTGGTGACGGTTTACCTGGTGCCGGCGGCTTACCTGATGTTCCACAAAAAGGAAGAGCAAGGCTCGGCCCCGGAGGTGACCGCGTGAGCGTTCCCCGGCCCCTGCTTGTTCTGACCCTGCTCTTCATGGCTGTAGGCGGACTTGCCCAGGCCAACCCGCCGGCCCAACTCCCCAGCGCCCCGCCGGCCCGGCTGAGCCTGAAAGACGCCGAGGCCCTGGCGGTGAAGAATAATCCGCTCATCACCGTGGGCCGCCTGAGCGCGCTGGCTTCGCAACAGGTGCTGCGCGAAACCCGCTCCGCCTACTGGCCCACGGCGGTGGTGGATATTACCGGCGTGGATGCGCAGGACAACAGCCGCATCACCGCCGGCGGCCTAAATAATCCCATCATTTATCAGCGCGCCGCCGCCGGAACCACAGTATCGCAACTGATCACCGATTTCGGCCGTACCCGCAACCTGGTGGCCAGCTCAAGCTTGCGCGCCAAAGCGGAAAACGAAAACGCGGTAGCCAATGCCCTACAAATCAAGCTGGCGGTGGACCAGGCTTTCTATAACGCGCTGCAGACCCGCGCCGTACTCCAGGTGGCGCAGCAGACTGTGGCCGAGCGCCAGACCGTCACCGACCAGGTGCAGGCGCTGTTCGACAGCAAGCTGAAGTCCGCGCTCGACCTCAGCTTCGCCCAGGTCAATCTGGCCCAGGCCAAGCTGCTCCTGCTGGACGCCCAGAGCAATGACGCCGCCTCCCTGGCCAACCTCTCAGCTGTGCTTGGCTACTCCAATCTGCAGAACTATGACCTGGTAGAAGAAACCACGCCCCTGACCGCGCCACCCAGCGATGTTGACCAACTAATCGTCCAGGCCATGCAGAAGCGTCCCGAACTGTCGGCGCTGAATTACGACTACCAGGCGGCGGAGAAGTACCGGGTTGCCGAGCGCGACCTTAGGTTGCCCACGGTTCGGGCCCTGGGCGCCCTCGGCTCCACCCCGCTGGCCGGCAATAACGCCCTCGCGCCCTGGTATGGAGCCGTCGGCGTGAACATTGAAGTGCCGATCTTCAACGGATTTCTCTATACCGCGCGGGCGCGTGAAGCCCAACTGCAAGCCCAGGCCGCCCAGCAACAACTGCGCGACCTGCAGGACAGCATCGCTCGCGACGTGCGCACCGGCTGGCTCAACGCCACTACGGCTTATCAGCGGCTCAACGTCAGTCGTCAGCTTCTGCAGCAGGCCAACCTGGCGCTGGACCTTTCGCAGACCCGCTACAAACTCGGCCTGGCTTCCATCGTGGAACTGAGCCAGGCACAGCTGCAGCAGACTCAGGCGCAGATCGACAATACCCAGGCCAACTACCAGTACCGGCTGGCCATGGCGGTTCTAAACTTCCAGGTTGCCAACTTCTAATCCACCGCAGAGAAGACAGAGATTTTCACCACAAAAGGGCTCGAAGGCAGGTTGAAAAAGGTAGCGGGGGTGCCGTCCCTGCGGTTGCCCCGCACGTCCCCCTTTTGAGAGCGCTCTGCCGCTGATAGCGCTCTCCCGCCGCCGCGGCCTAGGGCTCCCAAAAGCGGAGGCCAGCGGGAGGCCAGGTCAGCACATTACAGCTAATGCCTGCCGCTTTCAGGTATGCTAACCATGGCGAAAGGCGCCGAGTCTCCTATGCGTGCTGCATCTGAGATCACGGCCGGCAAAATGACGGAGCCGCGACATCACGCGGGAGGCGACTTTGACGTCGTGGCCGTGGGCGCCTCGGCCGGAGGCTTCAGCGCTCTTTCCCGTTTGCTCGGACCTTTGCCGAAGGAGTTCGGTTGCGGCATTCTGGTGGTGCAGCATCTCAGCCCCGATCACCGCAGTGTTCTGGCCGAGCTGCTGGAGCGCAAAACCAGCCTGCACGTGCATCAGGCTACCGACGGAGAGAAGATCAGGCCCGGGGTGGTGTACGTGGCCGCGCCCAACCTGCACCTGCTGGCCGAACCCGGCGCCGTACGCCTGCTGCGCACACCCGCCGTGCATTTCTCCCGGCCCTCTATTGATCTGCTGTTCGAATCGGTAGCCGTAAACTACGGGCAGCGCGCCATCGGCGTGGTGCTGAGCGGCTCGGGACGGGATGGGGCCGCCGGCATCCAGGCCATCAAGGCCGCCGGGGGCGCCACCATGGCGGAGGATCCAGCGACCTCCGAGTTCAGTTCCATGCCCTACGCGGCAATCGCTACCGGATCGGTGGACATTGTTCTACCCGTCGCTCGGCTGGCCAAGACCCTCATTAATCTGTGCGGAACTGTAGCCCGTGACTGATAAGGACCCATTGTCGCTGCGGCAGTTATTGGACGAACTGGCTAACAACCGCAACCTCGACTTGCGCGGCTACAAGACGACAACCCTGGAGCGCCGCATCCGCAAGCGCATGTCGGAGGTGAACACCCACAACTATTCGGAATATCTGGAAAAGCTGCGCCAGGACCCCACCGAAGTTGACATTCTGCTCAACACCATCCTCATCAACGTCACCGAATTCTTTCGGGATCCCCCAGCCTGGGAGGCGCTGCGCGCCAACGTGCTTGCGGACCTGCTGCGCCGGCTCAAGCCCGGCGACACTTTTCGCGCCTGGTGCGCGGGCTGCGCCTCCGGCGAGGAGCCCTATTCCCTGGCCCTCCTGGTGAGCGATTTTCTACGTGAGCGGTTAGGCGATTACGACATCAAGATTTACGCCACCGATATTGACGAAGAAGCGCTCAACATCGCGCGCCGCGGCGAGTATCCCATCGAGCGGTTGCGCCGGATACGCCCGGAGTGGCGCGAGCGCTACTTTACCGGCAGCACGCGCATCCGCATCAACCGCGAGCAACGTCGCCTGGTGATCTTCGGCCGCAGCAACCTGATGGTGGATGCTCCCATCTCCCATTGCCAGCTCATCGTCTGTCGCAACCTGCTCATTTACTTTGATCCGCCCACTCAAAAGCAGATCCTCAGCCGTATGCAGTATGCTTTGGAGCCGAACGGCGTCCTTTTCATGGGCAAGGCGGAATCCAAGCTCACCGAGTCTCATCTTTTCCGGCCCATCAATTTGCGCTGGCGCTTGTTCCAGCGCCTGGAGAACCGGGTGGAGATCCTTGGCCCGCCGCCCGCACGCGATGCGGAGGCGGAAGTTCCCGCCATGGACAAGAGCTCACAACAGCTCAAAACGCTGCAGCTTTATCACAACTACATTTTGGATACTCTGAAATCGGGGATCATGGAACTGGACAGCAACGACATTGTGGTCGACCACAATGAGGCTGCCCCGGGCATCTTGGGCCTGAAAGGAGCTCGCCTGCAGGGCAAGCGTCTGCAAAACACGGAGATCGTGGTGCGCTGCCCGGAAATGGCCCGCCGCCTGGAAGAGAGCCGGGGCAAGCCCGAACCGGTGGAGTTTCAGCTCACCCTGCGCAGCGATGAGGAAGAAAAAACTATTCAGGTGGTCATCCGCGCCATCGTTTCTCCGGAGGGCGAGCGCACTGGCGCGCTCATCCATTGTGACGACATCAGCCTGCAGGAAAAACTGCAGACCACTATCGAGCAACTGGAAGCCACCGGGGAGGAGCTGCAGTCCACCAACGAAGAACTGGAGACCACCAACGAGGAACTGCAGTCCACCAACGAGGAACTGGAGACCACCAACGAGGAGCTGCAGTCCACCAACGAAGAACTGGAGACCACCAACGAGGAGCTGCAGTCGCTGAATGAAGAGCTGGAGAACATGAACGATGAGTTGGAGCAGCGCACGCGGGAGCTGCACGAGGTAACCTCGCGCTACGCGGAAACCCTGCGCCGCATGCCCTGGCCGGTAATGCTGGTGGATCACGAGGAAAAAATTCAGCTGTGGAACGCGGCGGCACAGAAACTGTTCGGGGTGAGCGCTACCTCCGTGGCAGGAGTTTCCATGGATCACCTGCCCATTGAGCAGTCCCTGAGCCGCACCCTGGTGCGTCGTTTCCGCGCCGTGCTCAAGCACCAGAAAGGCGCCGTGTTGCACAACCTGGTTTTTCGCATCGGCGGAGCCCGCCAGGTTTTCGCTGTGCACTTCACCCCGATTGCGCGCGGCGCCGCCATGGAGGGTGTGCTCATCATGTTTGGCGGCTCGCTCGAGCGTGCAGCCAACGCTGCCCAGCCGGCCGCCGCTTCCGCGAGCCCGGTAAACAGCCGCAGGCCGGCGGCGCGCAAGAAGAAGGCTGGGACGCAGAATTCACATGCCAGAAAGCGCTAGGCGTCATGGGCAATGGTTGACCGCGACCTTGATCGGCGGCTGTGGCCCTCAAGCGTGTAAAGCAGAAAACCATCCCCTGGCTGAGCAACCGCTAAATGGCTTCGGCGATCAGAACATAGCTTGCATGGTGTGGGGGCCCGGAAAAACCTGGGCCTTCCGAGGTTGTGAACCGCGACCGCGAGCGTAATCCGGCGTACAGGTAGTAGCAAACTTCCTACCGACTGGGCATCAGCTGCGGCATGGAGCTGTAACCGCGCAAGTCACCTTCGTGAGCGCCGACTTCGGCCCGCATTGCTCGGCCCCCCTGCATTAGACATGCCGGCGCTTACTCCAGGGATTCGATGACGGCGCGACCCTGCTTCCCGCCGCCAGCCTTCCGCCACGCCTGTTCGATCTTCTTCTGGTTGCCGATCCGGTTCAGCACCGCGTTGAGGATGAAGCCGCTGATGGTGCGGCGCTCGCGTTTGGCCGCCTCGCGTATGGCCTCCGCTTCCGCTTCCGAGCAGCGTACTAATAATGCTGTTCTCTGTTTACCCATAAAGCTGCCACTTGCTTGAGCTATCTAATGATATCTCAGCCGGAGAGATTCGCAAGTAGATTCCGGACGCCTGTTTTTCCCCTCTCTAACCCCCGGAGGCACCCCGCTGCGGTACTGCTTGCCAACTGGGCAACCGTATGGCCAAATGTTGCTCGGTGGGCGATAAACCGTCCGTCGACACTCAAGACTGGGCATGCGCCGTGCAGAGCGTTCCCGCATTCGGGTGTTTGCCAGCCCCGCCATTCACCAGGCAGGGCTGTTGCTGTGGGTGGCACTGGGGCTGAGCCTCCCGGCGGCCGCGCGCAGCCGTGGCCAGGATGTGCAGGCCGGGCCGCGCATCGCCATGGCCGCGCGCGTAAAGCGCGCACCCCGCCTCGATGGCACCCTCGATGACCCGCTCTGGCGGGCCGCAACTCCCATCATTGACTTCCGCCAGCGTGAACCCGCAGAGGGTAAAGCGGCTACGGAGTCCACCTCGGTGCGGATTCTCTACACCCGGCGCGCAGTGTATTTCGGGGTGAAGTGTGCGGACTCCACCCCCGCCCGCATTATCGCCACCGAGCTGCGCCGCGATCTGAGCCAG
>DASVBI010000209.1:0-6417 GCA_036375915.1 Terriglobales bacterium
GTCTTGGGCTCCCACTCCCACGTGTGAGTAAGTTTGAAAACTCCGGGGATTTCCCCATTCCACGTGTAGCGGATTGCCTCGATTTGGTTCCACGAATCGAGACCATAGGTCTTTACCACCTTTTCGAGAATCGGGGGGCGGTTCTGGGCCCACGAGACTGGAGCAAGGAGAAGCACTGCGAAAACCAGAAGACTGGTCCCCGTTACACGGTCCGCATTTCTCATGGATTTCCTCCTCGGCGAAATTAGAAGAATACCGTCAGAGACAACTTGGAAACGTTAAAGATGTACGAATTCGCAGGACCGGGCGCAGTGAGCCTCATACAACTTCCTTCGTAGAGCATTGCACCGGCGGCTTTGCGATCCGGCGGAACGCGATAACTGCCCCGGCCATTGCCACACATCCGTATTCCAACAGCATGACCCAACCAGGAAGCGCGCCCCAAGTGCCGGCAAGCGTGCGCAAGTGCCACATGACGTAAGTGGGAATAATGCTCACAGTCCAGACAACGATCAGCAGCGTCGAGGCCGACGTTAGAAATGGCAGCAGCCAGAGAAGATACCACGGGAAAACGACGGGTGCGCACAAAAGCGACGCTGCCATTGGCGAGGCAAACGCACCAGGACTCAACTCGGACGATCCTCTTCTTAGCCAAATTGCAGTCACTAGTCCGACGAGCACTGCGAACGCTGCCAGCAATTGCGGAGGCGCCACTTGATCGAGTGCGGCAAACACAGGACCATTAAAACGGAAAGTCCGGATGTACGTGCCAAGCGAGCCGATCGGAATGCGGCCGTTATGAAGGAATGGCACGTACATGAAAACAATCACGAATGCCCCCAGGGCGGCATCGCGAATGCGAACTCGTTTCCAGTAGAGGGGCAGTAATACGATGGGCAGAAATTTCACCGTAACAGCCAACCCAAATGTAAAGGCCGCGATCGCACGCCAACTGCGCATGAGTGCGGCGAGAGATGCAATCAACAGAAGCGCGCCAACAATATCAATGTGACCGCTGCCCGCTACTTCAATGGCCAGCAACGGGTTCCAGGCGAAGGCCAGAACCAGGTGGGCTCCCTGTTGCTTGCGATGCAGCACATCGAGCAACACGAGAATAATTGCCAAATCGCAAACCACAAATGCCACCTTGAACGCAAAGGTAGACTCGTGAATCGCGGTTACTGCGCGAAAAAAAAGCTGGGCTCCTGGGGGATAGGGGCTCGGCAGATCCGGGTTGTTCAAAGTGCGAGTTTCGGGGATGTGCAACTGCTTAACGGCGGGATCGTTGGGAACCACCATATAGGGGTTGTAGCCGAGTCGCTGCAAGCGGCCATCCCAAACGTATCGGTGAACATCGTCATCGGCACCGGCCGGCATCCGAAGAAATTCAATGTGCCATACCGCGGCCAGAACGAGCCCAATGACGACGACGCGCCGGGAAAATCGTGGCGCCGCGAAGAACTCGCGAACGGCCAGAAGGTATATGATACCGGCAAAGGCCAAAGAGGCCATGAAGTATGGTCCGCCCCTGTAAGCCCAGTTGCGGGAGCAGATGGTCAGCGCCGCGCACAACGTGGCGCCGAGTAAGTACACTCTCCACGCGGGAGTGATCTTCACGGTTCTCCGGTGCCTGTTCGTAGTTGTGCGGCCGTAAACTCCCACTGTTTAAGCCATGCAGCGGTATGGGGCGCCCTTGTCGGCGCCAGTCTCAACTCCGCTGCCAGCCGAGCGAGATCTTCAGCTACATCAATATCGTAAATAGGATCTGCGAAGCCTACCGATAGCTTAAGAGCTTGTGCCCGCGCCAGGAGTCTCTCTAATGCGCTGTTGGTTCCCATGCCATCGTTTGCGAAAAGCGTAGGATGAGAAGCTTTTGCGCCGACTAGATAGTAGCCTCCGTCGTACGTTGGTCCCACCACCACATCACGTGCGGCGAGCATTTCGAAGGCATGTTCGAGAACAGAACGTGGCAGGTGTGGGCTGTCACTGTTGAAAGCAATAATGCGTCGTTGATGTCCTTTGGCGAAGTGCGCAAACACCGAAGTGAGGCCGGCGGCAAGACCGTTACCTTTCTGGGCAACTATGCTCGCGGCGTTGGCGGCCAACTCCGCCAGTTCGTATACGTCCGAGGATGGGCACATGATGGCTACCTCCACCCCGCCCAACGACCGTGCCAGCGCCAGTGTGTCATGCAAAAGACAGCAATAGAAATCAGTGACGGCCATAGGAGAAAGGCTGGGAGCCAGGCGGGTTTTCACCGAGCCGAGCCGAGGTGCCTTCGCCATGATTACCAGCACAGGGTCGCTCGCTGACGAACGTGTCGCCATCTCGCCTGAAGACTTCATAACGTTGCAGACCTATGCTGGCCTTGGTGCTCTGGCTCTTCGCCGCCGGAAATAATAGCGCACTATCAGGCTGATAATGAACCAGCCGGCGCCAATCGTGCCTTTGACCGTGCCGCTGATCTTCGATTTTCCAATGCGTGGGTAATAACTGACCGGGACCTCAACCACGCGGAATCCAGCCAGGGCGCCCTTGAGGATCATCTCGACCGCCCAGCCATAGGTAGCCTCTTGAAGAGCGAGCGCCCGCAATACATCCGCTCGGCCAGCGCGAAATGGGCCGAGATCGGTGATTTCCAGGCCATAGAGAAGGCGGATCAGGCTGGCGGCGAAATGATTGCCAAAAGCCTGATGCCAGGGCAATGCCCCGGCGGGACGCCGGTCCCGCAGGCGGGAACCGAGGGTGATATCCGCGCGCCCCTCAGTGATTGGCATCAAGAGAGTCGGCAGTTCAGCGGGCCGATCGCTGTAGTCGCCATCAAGGAACACGACCACGTCAGGGCAATTTGCCGCGGCAAGACCGGTGAGGCACGCCCGGCCATATCCGCGCCGCGGTTCCGGAATAACGCGGGCCCCCATTCTCGTGGCGATGTCCGGGGTGCCGTCATTGGAGTTGCTGTCGACGACGATAACTTCCGTCGTGAGATCGGACGGGAGGTCCGCTAGGACGCGAGCAATTGCCTGCGCTTCATTATGGGTAGGGATGATGACTGAGACTCGCACGTGAACCTGGCGCGATTACCACCACCAAGAGGAGGGCCACCGTTGCGACAGCCACGCGTCAATGCCCCATCTGCGGCCAGCGCGTCCGATAGAAAGGCCAAGAAGTGCCAGCACTGGAACCAGCAGTTCCCATATCCACGCGGTACCCCACTCCGACATCCAAAGGCTGCCGAGATAGAGAAACGCCAAAAATGCGACGGGCCGGGTGAGTAGACCAATGATGAGCAGAATACCGAAGGAAATCTCGGTCACACCTTGCAGAGGAGCCGCCATGGCGGCGTGGCTCGCAGCCAGGTCCATTACCGCCTTCCACGCAGCCGGCGAGTGACCCTGCTTGATGTAGTAGTTGATGAGGCCCGCGTAGCCCGCTGGACGGTACAGGCCTTTACCCAGATTTTCAAAGAATACCGAAACAAACATAGCGCCGATCGTCAGCCGCACGATTGCCAGACCGTGTGCTGCTGGCTGCTGGTGGGCTACGACAGCTGGCTCATTTCGCATGGGGGCTGTACTGGTGGTCATCGTGAACCCCGTACCCGCTGGATGCTGGAATTTTCCGAAGTCGCGCAAGTTTCTGCCGCCCGAGAGCGTTTGTCAATACCGCATGCGCATGCGGCTATTCTTCGGGGAGGTCGGCCTGCTGCGCGTACGATTCGGCAGGAGCCCATGCTTCACTCTTAAACACGAATTGCGTACTTCGGATTGTTAAAATTTGGGTTACATGCCCATGTACAACATTTGTTGAGAGACCGTCTTGCACGGGAGGTTGTTGACAGAGCATGCCCGAAAGCGCACACTCGTCAGGTTCACAAACGGCCTGCACTGTAAGTCTTTTTTCCGTGGGCTTCCTGCCCCGGATCGGCCCATCGAACCCCTGAGACGTCCGCCAGGTCAGCCCAAGGCAACCTGTTAGAGAAAAATAATCCGCTGCACGCGCAGCCGAGTTGGAAGTCATTTTCGAGGTGCATAGGTAAGCCGGCCACTGAGCATCCTTCATCTTCTCGTTCATTTAACTTTTCACAACAGCTTAAACAGGAGGACTTATGGCAACGCTGAGAGTAGCCGTCAAACCAGAAGCGGCGCCAATGAAGGCAGCTCAGATCTCGAAACCCGGCGGTGATTTCGAGATCATTGAGCGGGAAATCCCTAAGCCGGGCGCCGGACAGGTGCGGATTAAAGTGCGGGCTTGTGGGATCTGCCACAGTGATGTCCTCGTCAAAGAAGGTTTGTGGCCGGGAATTCAGTATCCACGTGTTCCGGGACACGAAGTCGCGGGCGTCGTGGACGAAGTTGGCGCGGGCGTGACTATGTGGAAGAAAGGTCAGCGTGTGGGTGTCGGCTGGCACGGTGGCCACGACAATACCTGTCAGGAATGCCGCCGCGGCGATTTTCGTAATTGTCGCAACGTCAAGGTCAGCGGTATCAGCTACGACGGCGGATATCAGCAATACATGGTGGCTCCCGTGGAAGCACTGGTGCCGATCCCGGATGGCCTTACTGACGTCGAAGCCGCGCCCCTGCTCGACGCCGGAATTACCACCTACAACGCTCTCCGCAACAGCGGCGCGATGCCCGGTGATCTTGTCGCGGTGCAGGGCATCGGCGGCCTCGGTCACCTAGGAGTCCAGTTCGCTAACAAATTCGGTTATAAGGTTGCGGCAATCGGGCGCGGGTCCGAAAACGCAGTCCTGGCCAAAAAGCTGGGAGCACACGTCTACATTGATAGCCTAGCGACGAATGCCGCGGAGGAGTTACAAAAACTGGGTGGGGCACGGGTCATCATCGCCACTGCTCCCAACTCGAAGGCCATGTCCGCACTGATCAACGGTCTCGGGCCGAATGGCAAACTGGTTGTGGTTGGTGCGGCACCCGATCCCATTGAGGTCACGCCATCCCAGCTTATTTTTGGCAGCAAAACGATCCAAGGGTGGGCTGCGGGAACGCCTGCCGCTTCGGAAGACACTCTCAATTTCTGCGTATTGACCGGCGTGCGTCCCATGATCGAAACCTATCCGCTCGAAAGGGCGGCCGAAGCCTACGCACGGATGCTGAGTGGTAAGGCAGAGTTCCGCGTGGTTCTGACGATGTGAGCATTCGTGCAACACAGGCCGGTTCTTGCCGATGGTGAACAGCGAAGCGAAGTGGCTACACACGCTCTGGCTCGCACTCAGTATCCGATCGCGCCCGAGTCGTGCTTCAAGTAAACAATGCGATCGTTTTCCCAACCCAGACCTTAAATGGAGTACAACTAGGCCCGGTTTTCTTCACGTGTGGCCCCGACGATCTCATCACGTTCAGCCATCAAAGGGCAGATCTCACCTTTGGTTTTAGAGTCGACATGAAGCTCGAGGTGGTCATCATCCCGGTTTCGAAGGTAAACCGCGCCAAAGAGTTCTACACCAGGCTCGGATGGCGGCTCGACGGCGATTTCACCGCTGGCAACGACTGGCGTGGAGTCCAGTTCACGCCGCCCGGTTCGGGGTGTTCGGTAATCTTCGGCAAAAACGTCACCACGGCGGCGCCTGGCTCTGCCCAGGACTTGTACCTGGCCGTCTCTGATATTTGAGTCCGCGCAGAAAGACCTGCTCCGTCGCGGCATTGAAGTCAGCGAGGTATTCCACGGCAGCAACGTGCACACTGTCCCTGACGAGCCCTGTTTACTAGGACGTCTTCGGGCCAGCGGTCCGGACCCTGCGCACACCAGTTATTTCTGGTTCGCCTCTTTCCATGATCCTGAACGGTTGCGGATCTTCACCCAGGCAGGGTTGTGGTTCTCAGTCGTGTATCGGCTGAGCCGATGTGATGGCGAGTAGCTATACTGGACCGCACGGAAAAGCCATACCGTTGAGCTTACATTAGCGGGCGCGAATGTTGGCGCCTTGTGTATCACGGCAGAATATGACAGTCGTGGGCGTAACAGGACCTCAGCACCTTACTAACGGTGAGAGTTGGCATTGGGTATTGATGCAGCTAAGAGCGGCTGTCGCTCAGCTGCCCCCTCCTCTCCTTGGCGTTTCATCACTTGCTATCGGTGCTGATCAGCTGTTTGCTCAAGTGGTGCTCGAAGCTGGAGGTACCATTAAAGCTGTCATTCCGTTCGACTCCTATGACCGTACTTTTAAAGGAGACGACTGTGTCAGATACGCGCGATTACGTAATTTGGTTGCAAGCGTCGAGGAACTGCCGCGCATCGGCTCGGATGAGCAGTGCTATTTCGCGGCCGGCAAGCGCGTGGTGGATCTGTCTAGCCTGATGATAGCAATATGGAATGACAAGGCCGCAGCTGGTCTCGGACGGACGGCAGAGATTGTCCACTACGCGACGGCGGCAGGCAAGCCCGTCATTCACATCA
>DASVBI010000158.1:0-6257 GCA_036375915.1 Terriglobales bacterium
TGCTGTTGCAGGGCTTCAGCCACCACCCCGTTGCGCGCTGAAGCCCGAAAGCGTTCCAGGTCGGGTTCGCCATTAGAGGAAATTGCAGGCACAAAAATGCCCTGTGGCCCGCGCAGCACAATGGCCACGCTGGTGCCTTCAAAAGCGTCGCCCAGCAGATCGGTGAGGGTAGAAAAAAACTGCTGGGTATGGCTGGCGGAAGCGGCGGTGCGGGCAATCAGGTTGATGAGTTCGATCTGCCGGCGCCGGCGCAAGGCGGTGGAGTGCAGGCGGGCGTTCTCCACCGCAACCGCGGTTTGCGCGGCAAACAGCGATAGCAAAGGGACGGTGCTCTCGGGAAAAGCCTCCGGGTTATCGCTTACCAGCAGCAGCACGCCCAGCAACTGGTCGCGGACCAGCAGCGGCAGGGCCAGTTCGCTGCCCCCGTTCGCAGCCGGCCCGCGCACATGCACCAGCGAGCGAGTTTGAGCGGCATGCTGAGGAGCGCCTTCGCTGTCCAGAGGCAGCGGGCCGGGAATGGCATCCGCATCGTAACCGTGGTGGGTTCGGGGATAAATCTCCTGGGCCGCTTCATCGAGCAGAAATACGGCGCAGCGGCCGGCCCCAAAGTAGGTGCGCACCACCAGCAGGGCCTGATGCAGCACCGTCTCCAGGTCGGTGCTGGCAAGGATAAGCTGGGTGGCTTCCTGCAGCACGGCTACATCGCGGATGCTGGCGTAACCCGAGCTCACGAGGAGTCCCTTTGCGGTTCGTTGGCGTGATTATACGGGCGGCGCAAAGCAATGCTGGAGTAAAGATGAGCTTCCTCCGGCAAGAGAACCATATCGTTGACCCTCGCCCCTCTTCCGGCATACCATGTGCTGCTTGCCAGGCGGGGTGGAGACCCTCCCCGATGATCGGCGAAGTTCTTGCCCATTACCGCATCGTTCGCAAACTTGGGGGCGGCGGTATGGGTATCGTTTACGAGGCAGAAGACCTCAAACTGGGCCGTCACGTGGCCCTCAAGTTCATCCCTGAAGATCTGGCTCATGACCCCAAAGCCCTGCAACGCTTTCTGCGGGAAGCACGCGCCGCATCGGCCCTGAACCATCCCAACATTTGCACCATCCATGAAGTGGAAGAGCACGACCGCCGGCCGTTCATCGTAATGGAAATGCTGGAAGGCGAAAGTCTCAAGCAGCGCCTGCATGGCCATCCTCTGCCCTTGGAGGAGGTGCTGGAGATCGGCATCCAGGTGGCCGACGCTCTGGGGGCGGCGCACGACAAGGGCATCATTCACCGCGACATCAAGCCCGCCAACATTTACGTTTCACCGCGCGGGCAGGCCAAAATTCTGGACTTCGGGCTGGCCAAGCTGAGCCCGACCCAGCAGATGTTTTGCCCTGACGGCAGTTCCACCTCCTCGGTCGAGGACAGCCTGACCGCCGAAGGAGTGGTGCCGGGCACGGCGGTGTACATGTCTCCGGAGCAGGTACGAAGCGAGGAGGTGGACGCGCGCTCCGACCTGTTCTCCTTCGGTGTAGTCCTCTACGAGGCCGCCACCGGGCGCAAGCCGTTCGCGGGCAAGAACGTGGTGCTCACCCTGGAGGCGATCCTGCACCAGAAGCCGGCTTCACCCCTGGCTCTCAATGCCGAGTTGCCGGCCGAATTCGAGCGCATCGTAGGCAAGGCGCTGGAAAAGAACCGCGATGACCGCTATGGCGCCGCCAGCCAGTTGCGCGCCGACCTGCAGCGCTTGAAACGTGAGACCGAATCGGGCCTGGAGCCCTCGGCGCTGCGCAAATCAGCGTTGTTGCCGCGCCTGCCCAGCAAAACCTTCCAGGGAGCGAATTGGTACCATAACTACCTGTTGCTAGGCATGGCGGGATTGCTGGTGGCCGTGCTGACGGCCGTGGGCGCCTGGTGGTTCAAGCACGCGCGCAACGGTTCCGGAGCGCCTAACACCATTGCCGTTGTTCCCTTCAGGAACATGACGGGGGACAAGAGCCAGGACTTTCTCAGCTTCGCTCTGGCCGATGAAGTTGCCACTCAGCTTACCTACGTTCCCACCATCGAAGTGCGTCCCCTGGAAGAATCCCGCAAATTTGCCGACGTGGATCCGCAGCAAGCGGGCCGGTCCCTGCGGGTGGCCGTCGTGCTGACCGGGCATTATCTGAGGCAAAGCGCCGCCTTACGGGTAACGCTGGAGGCGGTGGAGGTCAAAACTAACCGCGTCTTCTGGCAGGGAACGGTGGCCGCCAGCGCCGGAGACCTGACCAGAATGCAGGATGAAATCGCCACCCAGGTGCACCAGGAATTCATTCCCCGCATAGGCCTGGTGAGCGCTCCCTTGCACGCCAGCACACGGGCCAAAAGCCCGCAAGCTTATGATCTCTACTTGCGCAGCCTGGCTGTTCCCCACGATCCAGCGCCCAACAAGGAGGCCATTGCGCTGCTGGAGAAGGCAGTCAAGCTTGATCCCAACTACGCGTCCGCCTGGCAGGCGCTGGGAAGGCGTTATTATTATGACGCCGCCTATTCCGATGGCGGAGATGCCGCCTTCCAGCGTTCCACTTCCTCCTTGGAACGCGCCCTGCATCTGGACCCTAATCTGATCTCGGCCGCCGCCGACCTGACCCAGAACCGCATTGAATGGGGCGAACTGGACAAGGCCGGCGAGGCTGAGGCCCTGGTGAAACGTCGTCCCGACAACGCCGAGGCCCACTTCACCGTAGCCTACGTATACCGTTATGCCGGCCTGCTGGAGGCGGCGGCGCAGGAATGTGACGCCGCTATGACTCTGGACCCCGGTGACTTCGACCTGCGCTCTTGCGCTTTTCCCCTTCTGCAACTGGGCCGGACACGAAAAGCGATGGAATACGTCCGCCTGGATCCGCACTCGGAATGGGCGCGCAATGTGATTCCCTACATCCTGTTGCGGGCCGGCGAAACCGCAGAAGCGCGCCAGGCCGCATTGAAGATGACCAAGGACGCGCCCTGGTATGGCGTCCTGTTGCAAACCTGCCTGCAGCAACCTGGAGAAATGGAGCAAGTCACACGCGCCACCCAGCCGGCTCTGATGTTACTGCGCGATCCGGAAATGAAATACTTGAATGCTTCGTTGCTCGGATATTGTGGGCAGGAGCAGGCCGCCTTCGATTTGCTGCGCAGCGCCATTGAGCAGAATTACTGCGCTTCCTCGGCCCTGCAGGTGGATCCGCTTTGGGCCCGGCTGCGGGAAAAGCCGCAATTTTCCGAATTACAGGCGTTGGCCAACCAATGCCAAAGCCGGTTTTTGAGTGCTCTGACTCAGCCGGGGCGTTGAGTCTCTGGAGGAGAAGACATGATTTTTGCAAGCAAATGGCGCCGGCTGCTCATGACGCTGGCCTTAATCGTCACCCTGGGCGGTTGCGCCTCCCAGCACGATGCCGATGAGAACTACTACATGGTTTCCGCCAACACGCAGATACCATACTGGCAAGCTGCGCGCGCCGGATTTCTGCACGGGGCCGCCCAAATCAAAGTGAAGGCGGAGTTCGTTGGCCCCGATACCTACGATCCCAAAGCGCAGCAACTGGCGTTTGAAAAGCTGCTGCAGGCCAAGCCCACCGGCATTTTGATTTCACCCGCCACCCCGGAGCTGATGCGCGATGACATTGACCAGGCCATTGCTGCGGGCATTCCCGTCATCACCATTGACTCCGACTCACCCGACAGCAAGCGCCTGTTGTTCATCGGTACCAATAACTATTTGGCCGGGATGATGGGCGCCAAGGTGGCGGCCGGCGAAATGCACGGCAAGGGCAATGTGGTTATCTTCACCATGCCCAACCAAGCCAATCTGGATGACCGGCTGCGCGGCTATCGCGACGTCTTTGCCAGCTACCCGGGTATGAAGATCACCCGCCTGGTGGACATCCACGGCGATCCGCGGGTTGCCTTCGATACCACTGAGCAGATCATTGGACAGAAAAAAGAAAAAGTGGATGGCTTTGTCTGCCTTGAGGCCCTGGCCGGCAAGGAAGTTGCCAATGTCCTCGACCGGTACCACGTGAGCGGCAAAACCGTGGTGGCCATGGACACCGACCCGGACACGCTGGACTGGATCAAGAAGGGCGTGATCGCCGCCACCATTGCGCAGAAGCCCTACACCATGGCTTACGTCGGCCTGAAGATGCTGGATGACCTGCACCACCACAAGCTGCGCTCGCTGCAGCAAAACTGGGCGCAGGACCCGTTCTCGCCCTTGCCCGCCTTTGTGGATACGGGGGCTACTCTGATTAACAAGAACAATGTGGATGCCTTCATGACGGCGGAAAAATCGGCCACCGCGAAGTAAAGCGCCGGGTGAAAAGGGACAGCGGAGGGGGAGGTTGCAGGCAGCGTCGGCAACCCGCCTGCGTCGGCATGTCCCGTCGCGGCCGCTCAGGCCGCCAGTTCGCCGGGCGCCAGTTGGTCCAGGTAACACCACATCCACCTTTCACCCGGCTCGATGGAGCGGATCAGCGGGTGGCGGGTGGCATGAAAGTGCTTGGTGGCGTGCTTGTTCTTGGAGGAATCACAGCAGCCCACGTGCCCACATTCCAGACACAGGCGCAGATGCACCCAGGTATCGCCGGTTTTCACGCATTCCTCGCAAACGTGCTTGTTGGTGGTGGTGACGCGGATCTGGTCCAGGTGAGTGCACTCTGCGGCCATAATGTTTTTCCTTTCCGGTCAGGCTGCGGCCGGCATCTCCAGATCGTTTCGGTCCCAGCGGGCCAGATTGGCGCCCGCTTCATAGGTGCTTTGCAGAAAATCCAGCAGCGCGCCCCGGGGCGAATCAGCGCCGCGAACGTCATCGTACATCAATAGGAACTCACGCAGGCCCGGGTCGTAAAAAGCGGAGCTGGGCCGCGCCCGGGCAGCCGCGTAACCCTCGGGCTGGGGAACGGTGTAGGCGTAAAAGGCGGGCCCGTTCACGCCTCCGCCGCCGGGCCAGAAGCCGGCGCTGATCACCTCGTGCGAGTAGGCTTCGCGGGTAATGCGGTCGGCGCCCGGGCGTTCCGGCGCCCGCCGCCCGGAGAAGCGGCTGACCGCAAGATCGAAGCTGCCCCAGAAGAAATGCACCGGGCTGCACTTGCCCAGGAAGCGGGAGCGAAATTCCAGGAAGATGCTGTTCACCGTCACCAGAATGCGCCAGAAGCGGTGAGCGTACTCGGGATCGTAGGCGGCATGGATGGTGTCCCGCTCGAACGGGATGGGATCGGGAACTTCGCACGGTTTGGTGTTGATCCGCACATCAATATCAAGGGAACGCAGATGGGCCATAAGATCCCGGTAGAACTCGGCCACCGGCATCGGCCTGAGCGGCAGATGGTCCACCCGGCCATCGCTGGTCGTAATTACCAGCCTGTGATCAATAAAATCGAACTGGATTTCAAAGGTTCGTTGCCCAAGCGGAATGGGCGAAGTGGTAAGGCCGCGCGAACTCACGTAGAGCGGCACGTTCCACCAGTGGTTGACCAGGGGCGTCAACTGCAGGCGGATTTTGCCCGCCACTTGTGTCCACATATGCAGGGTGGCGTAGGTATCCTTCCACGCTTCCAGGGGAAGCAACGGCCAGGCTGCCTCCCGCTCGCTTTCGTTCCGAGCATCTGACATAAGAACCTCGAGGGTGCTGGCTGCCCCGGTCATCAACCTGGTGGAGAACCACGGCATGCACTAAACGATGATTCTATACTCGCTGGCGGCAGCCACGGCCTGATGGCAAAATACGCCCAGGTCCATACATCGGCCCCCGATATTCTGTTGGAGGTAGTCCGGGTGCAAGCCGAGGCCCGGGTATATGTCCTACTCGGCCTACAAGTATGGCGGGCGTCATCGCGAGTACTGCCAGTGCCCCATGTGCGGTGAAAGCGGCGGAAAGCATACTCTGGGCTGTGTTTGCCCGGCCTGCGGTTCGTTGGGCGGCACGCATGAACAGGAGTGCCGCTGTCCTTTCTGCAACCATAGCAGGGCGGAGCACAACCGTGCGTGCCGCTGTCCCCGATGCGGCGAGGTGGGGTAGATTTCCGGCGCGTTTACAAATCTTTACAGGAGCATAACAAACCTTTACGCCCTGGCCGGAACCTATGTGTTTAGCTAGGCGCAGCTTAGAGATGAGCACGGGGAGCCGTGAGCAGCTTCCTGCAAACCAGGCGAGGGCGGAGGTTGTGGAAGTCAGGGACAAGCCCTCGCCTGGCTGTTCCCGAACTCGTGTAGACTAAAATATTCGGTAGGGCGTTTTTATCAGTGCC
>DASVBI010000320.1:0-2554 GCA_036375915.1 Terriglobales bacterium
GGACCGGGTGGCGGTGATGTACGCGGGCAGCATAGTGGAGATGGGCACGGTGGGAGAAATTTTCCGGGCAGCGGCCCATCCCTACACGCGCGGGCTGCTGCAGGCGGTCCCCACGCTGCGGACCGACCGCAATCGGCCGCTGGCGACGATTGAGGGCACGGTGCCGGGGATAGCGGCGCTGCCGCCAGGATGCAGCTTCGAGCCGCGGTGCTCATACCGGGTGGCTGAGTGCGGGCGCGAGTTGCCGGCCCTGGTGGAGGTAGCACCCGGACACCTGGCGCGATGCCCCGTGCTCAATAAGGCAGAAAATTCCAGTAGCGAGGCCCACAGGCTATAATCCCCAAGCGCCCGTACGCATGCGGATCCTAATTCTCAGCGACATTCACAGCAACCTGGAAGCCCTGCTGGCATGCCTGGCAGAAGCGCCGGCGTACGACGTATTGGTGAACCTGGGCGACATTGTGGGCTACGGCGCCAGTCCCAACGAAGTAATTGAGAGCTCGCGGCAGTCGGGCAAGCTGTTTGTGCGCGGCAACCACGACAAGGCGGCGTGCGGGCTGATGGAAGTGACCGATTTCAATCCCGTGGCCGGGATGGCGGCGCTGTGGACGCGTGACCACCTGACAGCAGAAAACCTGGAATGGCTGCGGCAGCTGCCGCAGGGACCGATACGGGTGGATGAAGTGCTGGACGCGCAATTCGTGCACGGCTCTCCCATTGATGAAGATGAATACCTGGTGACCATGCGGGACGCGCAGGAGCCGCTGACCTATTCGTCGGTGGCGCTCACCTTTTTTGGGCACACGCACATCCAGGGGGGATTCTGCAAAAACTCGGAGAAGGGCGTACTGCAACCGGTTTATGGAAGCCAGGACAAACGCGCCACCTATGAGGTGAAGCTGGACCCGGAAACGCAGTACCTGATCAATCCGGGGTCGGTAGGGCAGCCGCGGGATACCGACTGGCGGGCTGCCTTTGCCATGTTCGACACCGAGGCTTACGCGCTCACCTATTACCGCGTGCCCTACGACGTGCAGCGGGCGCAGCAGCGGATTCTGGACGCCAACTTGCCGCAGCGGCTGGCGCAGCGGCTGGCCGTGGGGCGGTGAGCGCAGCGGCGCAAGTGTAAACTTCAGAGACCATGTCCCCTTATCCCCGGAAGCCGCGCGGAGAACGCGCCTACCGAACAACTTCCGAACTGTTTTCCAGCCAGCGGCCGAGCCCGCCGGCGGAGTACCTGGTGGCGCACATTGACGGCGGAGCGCGGGGCAATCCCGGCCCGGCCGGGTACGGAGTGGTGCTGGAGGACCAGAACGGACGGCGAGTGGCCGGGCTGAGCCAGTACCTGGGACACCGCACCAACAACTACGCCGAATACAGCGGGCTGCTGGCGGCGCTGCAGTACGCGCTGGAACACGGGCCAAAGGCGCTGAAGGTGATCAGCGATTCAGAGCTGATGGTGCGGCAGATCAAAGGCGTGTACAAGGTGAGGAATGCGGCACTGCAGGAGCTGTACCAGAAAGCGCACCAGATGATGCGGCAGCTGCAGTGGTTCGAGATCGGACACGTGCTGCGGGAGAGCAACCGCGAAGCCGACCGGCTGGCCAATGAAGCCATGGATCGGGGAAGGTAGTTGGCAGCTGGTGGTTAGTAGTTGGCCCCGGCCTCATCCTGAGCGAGTTTAGCCGCGAAGTAGCGGGCGTGCACAAGCGCGAACCCGGCGCTGCACGCGGATGCCCTTCGACAGGCCCAGGGCAGGCTTTCGGGGCGGAAGCCCCTCAGCATGACACCAACAGAACAGAATTTCCCTGAGGAAAAGCAATGATCAAACGATCCCGGCGGTCCTGGGTTCTGGTTGTAGTTCTGGTCTCATGGGGCGCGGTTGCGCTGGCGCAGACGAGGCCGTCGCTGGAGAAGCTGATCGGCTCGCTGGCGGGCACGCAGACATACAACGAGGCAGCGATTTCGCCGGACGGCACGCAGGTGGCGTGGTCGCAGCCGCTGCGCGACAGCGTGGGAGCGGCGACGTGGAACTCCGCAATTTACGCGGCCGAGGTGAGGAATCCTGCAGCGAGGCGGCGGATTACGGCAGGCAGCGGGGGCAACAATTATGCGGAACGGGATGTGACCTGGTCGCCGGACGGCAAACGGCTGGCGTTCCTTTCCAACGCTTCGGGGCAGGCGGAAGTGTATGTGGCCGCGGCTTCCGGCGGCGCAGCGCGCAAGTTGACCGAGGTGACCGGCTATCTGGCGGCGCCGAGCTGGTCGCCGGACGGGAAAACAATTGCGTTTCTGTTCACGGAAAACGCGCCGCGGGCGGCGGGTCCGGTAATGCCGATGACGCCGGAAACCGGGGTGGTTGACAGCAAGGTTTACGAGCAGCGGCTGGCGACGGTGGCGGTAGATTCCGGACAGATGCGCCAAGTCTCGCCCGCCGACATGTACGTTTACGAATATGACTGGCGGCCGGACAGCAAGGAATTCGCGGTGACGGCGGCGCACGGGGCGGGAGACGATAACTGGTACATCGCGCGTCTATATACGCTGGGGATGA
>DASVBI010000341.1:0-12475 GCA_036375915.1 Terriglobales bacterium
GGGCGGGGTCCCACCATTGCGGCGGACGAACGTAACCCTTGGGCCAGCGAACCACGACGGCCAGGCTCTGGTACGGGCGCAAGGCCTCCACCGAAAATTCGCGGCCGTCGGAAATGGCTTGTACGACAACGGGCGGGTCAAGCGGGCTGCGCGGCTCACTTACACCTCGCCCACCGGCGCGCGAAAGGGTGCGCACCTGCGCGCCCGGCACTCCTGCCGGAAGATGAACGTGAACCGTGGCCTTACCGCCCGCGGAAGACACGTGCCCCAGTGCGTTCCAGTAGAGTTCGTCATAGTCCTGCAGGAACCGTATTGCCCCGGTGACGTGGTAGGTAATTTCGACCGTGTGGGAGCCAACTGCCACCAGGAGCAACTCGCCCTCGCTGCGGCCGAAAACCACCTGGTAATAGCTGCCCCGGATTTGGCTGATATGGTAGGGCGCCAGCTCGCCATCGAGCTTTACGTCGTCCACCCGCACGCGAAGACCAGTGTCGCGGGTGTAACCAGGGCCGTAATCGCGGTCCCAGCGATCGTCGGAGCCAATGGGAAGGCTGCGGCGGAGTCCGTACTTCGGCCTTTCAAAAACGTCAATGTTCTCGGTTTCCCGTACGAGCAGGGACCCGTCGGGTTGCGCCACGATGTCGCAATTGAACTGAGTGGTATGCCACTCGCTGACGTGGGCGCCGAGGCAGGGGAAGCTCATCGCCAGGAGTACCAGCGTCAGGGCGGGCCACCTACAACCGTGGAAGGCGCTTCTCACTCTGCAAATTTGTCGCGTCAGCAGCTCCCAGCAAACAGAGAAAAAAGCCGCGCCGCCGCTTGAGTGCATTGCCGAAGACATTCTATTTCGAGGACGCAAAACTAGACTTTGGCTTTGGCCTTGAGGCGGACTTGGCCGCCGTCCATTTCCACGGAATATTCCACAGAATGACAGCCATACTGCTTGCGGATCTGGTCGGTCTTGCTCTGTACAAACTTTTCAAAGGATTCCAGATTGCCGCTCTTGGAGACGTCCTCGCCGGCTTTCTTCTTGGCTTCCAGCAGCGCGTCAAACAGTTTCTGTACCTTTTCCCGCTCGCTGCCCACGTCCGAACACTGCACCGTAAAGGGATGCAGGGTGGCGTGGTGCGCGGCCGGCTTTTCCTCTTCGAACACGCGCACTCCCTGGACGGAGAGCAAAGCATCCTGTGGGCGGCGGTAGCCCTCCTCGCGAATCCGGGTTTTCTTGCGCCACAGATCGCTGAGCAGGGCATAGCGCTGGGTGAGTTCGTTGTAGCGGTAGCGCTGGGCGAAGTTCATGCGCTGGCCGTCGCAGTAGCCATCGCTGAGCTTGCGGATGACGTTGCTGACTCGCCATTCGGTATCGGCAGGGGGGCGCTTGGTGGGATTGTTGAAATAGATTTCGTACTCGATTTTGAGGCGGCGCAGGTTGGTTTCCAGCGCGTTCAGTTCTTCGTCAACCGTCACAAATCACCTCAACGGCGGGCGCCACCCTGGAGCAGGTTCCCGAGCACAATGGTGCGGCAAATAGGGGAAAACGCAATGTAACACAGGGGGGAGGCGAAAAAGAGAAGTTGCCGGTCCGCTCCAGGGTACGAAGGTCACCTCCAGAACGGTCATTTTGGGCAGCGAACCTGCCCGGGGTTGCGCACATCCAAGCGGGGAGCAGGTTCGGGGGCTTTCCGAGGAGAGCAATCGGACAAGCTAGAACTACAACATGAGCAAAAGACTGGCACTTATCCTTGCCGACCATCATCAGGTAGTGCGGGATTCCATTGCTAACCTGTTGCAGGCCCAGTCCGACATGCAGGTAGTGGCGGTAGCCGGCGTGGGCAGTCAGGTACCCGAACTGGTAGAGCGGCACCGCCCCGACGTGCTGGTGCTGGAACTGGAGTTGCCTGAGCTGACCGGCTTGGAGGTGCTGCGCACGCTGGGCCGGGCAGGACTGTCGCTGCCCACCCTTATCCTTACCGCCTCTGACAACGAAGTGGATTACGTGCAGGCGGTGCGTTTGGGCGCGAGTGGGCTGGTGCTGAAGCGCGACAGCCCGGATAAGCTGTTTCAGGCCATTCGCAACGTGGCCGCGGGGCAACTGGCGTTCTCCAACGAGATTGCGCAGCAGGTGGTGAGCTGGATGGCGGGGGAACGAATGCGGACGCCGGTGCGCGGCCTGCAGCGGCTTTCGCAACGGGAACGCGGGGTGGCGGTGCTGGTGGCGCGCGGCCTGCGCAACCGCGAAATCGCCGCCCAACTCAACATCAGCGAGAATACCGTAAAGCGCCACCTGCAGAGCATCTTCAGCAAGACCGGCGCCCATGACCGCGTGGAACTGGCAGCCATGACCGTGGAACAGACGGCGGAAGCGGCGTAACGGCGCCTCCTCGCATCTCGTAAGTGCGAATTGCCCGCTGCTAATCTACAATCACTGCGCATTCACTTCCCTTTGCGAGACTAATCATGACCATGTGGCACGTGGTGGGGGCCTTGACCCTGGGTTTGGCAGTTGGCGTCTTTTCCGGACTGATCGGGGTGGGGGGCGGCATCATTCTCATCCCGGCCCTGATTTACATCTTCGGCATGGATCAGCACCTGGCGCAAGGCACCTCTCTGGCGATGCTGCTGCCACCCACCGGCATTCTGGCTTTCATGGAGTACTACAAGGCGGGGAAGGTGAACTGGCAGCTAGGCCTGCTCATCGCCGCCGGAGTCTTCCTCGGCGGCTACTTTGGGGGCGCCTGGGCGCAGGAAATCTCCGGCCCTACCTTGCGGAAGGTGTTTGCAGTTGCGCTCGCGGCCACTGCGGTCAAGATGTTCATGCAAAAGTAGAAAACCCAAACCGCTGAGACGCAGAGGACGCCAGGGTTTGAATTAGAAAACACAGTCCAGATGTTCACGCCGCGCAGCCACAAGACCTGGTCCGCATAGAATTTGAGATTCTTTAAAGGTTCCTCCGCACCTTCTGCGGCCCGGCGGTTTGCTTTACGAGAGGCGGCGGGTGATGGAGGCTAGAACACCTTCAGGCGGATAGTGAGGTATTTCTTGGGATTCTTGCGGATGGCCGCGATCAGGTCGCGCGTCTCGGTCAGCAAGCGGTTGGTATTGTTGTACATAGACGGATCGTGGATAAACATTCCGGCCGTGCCCTGGCCGGAATTCAGTTGCGTCGTCAGGGCGTTGAGCTTGCTGACGGTGTCGTTGATTTTGGCGGCGAACGCCTGGTCCCTGGCCACCAGCCCCAGCGTGCCCTTGCCCGCATTTACGTCGGTCATAAGCTGGTTAGCCTGAGCAATAGTCCGGTTGGCGTTGTCGTAGAGTGCGGGGTCCTTGAGAAACTTGCCGAAAGTGCCTTGCCCGGAATTGACCTGGTCAAGGATGGCGTCGAGTTTGTCCATAGTGGTGTTGGCGCGGTTATACAGGTCGTCGCTGACAATCAGCTTGCCCAGGCTGCCCTGACCCTGGCTGACGGCGGAAGCTACCTTCTGAAGTTCCGTCAGGGTGGTGTTCAGTCGGTTATACAAAGCCTCGTCGTAGATGAGCTTGCCGATGGACCCCTGCCCGCTCTGGATGAAGGAGACGATATTGTCCACGCGCTGCAACAGGGCCTGCACGTTCTGCAGCGTGCTTTGACTGGCCCGCACTACGTCCGTCAAATCCGGTTGCTCGTGAATGGGCAGCACAGTGCCGTCGGCCGCCGGGGGGCCGTGCGCCCCACGGCTATCAATATCTACGAAGGTTTCGCCCAGCACCCCTTGTGTGCTCAGTTCAGCGCTGGAGTCGGCCCGTATGCCGTTCTCATATTTTGTGCTCACCCGCAGCACAACCTTCACCGGAGTTAAGCCGTGGTTGGGCACCACGCGGATGGAATCTACGTTGCCAATGTCCACCCCTTGCAGGCGCACGGGCGCGCCTACGCGCAGGCCGGAAGCGTTGTCAAAATAGGCGTAGAGCGTGATTTTGTGGGTGAATAAGCCGGTGGAGCCGGTCATGAGGAAGATCAGAACAATCAGAGCGATGCTGGCGAAAATCACCGTCAGCCCCACGCGCAGTTCTGACCATCTCAGTTGCTTCTGACTAGCCACCTTCTCCTCGGAAAACTAGTAGCTATTCTGATGCTTTGCGAGCCGCTCCGGAATTATCTATGTAGTGGCCCCGTGGATACACACCGGCGCCGGCCATCCCCGGCGCCCTGCTGGGGCCCGTAAATTCAGCCATAAGTCAAATTTACAGGCGATGATAACAGACGCCCAAACTCAAGCTCCACGCGCCAGGGGCAGCCGCCGAAAAGTGACGGTCAATACCAGGGCAAGCAGATAGGCGAGAGCGCCACAGGTCAGGGTCAGGTTCAAACCGACGTGAATGGCAATCACGATTGCCAGCACCGAGCCCAGAACACTGGAGGCCGCGTTCATGGCCCAAGCCCACTCGATCGTGTTGTGCTGAGAAGGGGGAGCGTGCGCCGGTCCAATGGTGGCGTCCTCGGCCTCGACTTGGTCTCCCGCCAGCCAGCGCAACCCCGTGGGGAAAGGCATTCCCATGGCAAATCCTAAGGGAACCAGCACAACCGCGCTCACCAGCAGCTTCAACAAAAAGGGCAGTCCTACCAGCGCCCCCAGCAACCGCTGCAGCACACCCACATAGACCAGGAGCGTGGCTACCAGCACCCCCAGGGGAATCTTGACCCGGCTGGGCTGCGACAGCCAGGGGCGGGAAAGCATGCTGCCGGCCCCGCTGGCCAGCATGAGCAGGAAGATCACCACCGTCAGGGCGTAGGTGGGATTGCCCAGGAAGAGTACAAAGCGCTGAATGAACGTGATCTCCACCAGGATGTAGCCCAGGCCGACGGCAATGAAATAGAGCAACTGCAGGGTTCGTCCTCCGCCTCCGCCGTGCAGCGCCAGGGGCAGCACCAGGAAGAACAGCACCGCGGCAATGGAGATGAGCAGCACCATGGCCAGCACCACCACGCCCAGATTCACCTTCCAATCAATTCCCCGGGCCAGCAGGCTCTTGTTGAGAATTTGCCGGGTCTTGAGGGTGAAGAAGAAGAACGGCGCGTTGTCGGTATCGGGCGCGACATTGAACTGGTAATGGCGGGCGAAACCGTAGGGATCGTTGCTGGCGATAAGCTGGCCGAAAGCATTGTCCTGCGGCTGCGAGGGCATGTATTGCGCCACCAGCCGGGTCTCGGCCAGGTGGGCGCGCACCGCCGCTTCCTCTTCCGGCGTGAAGGCGGTCTTTTTGGCCAGCACCACCACCGGGCGGCCATCCACATTCAGCGGTCCTTCGGAGACGACAACAAAGTTGCGGGCCGGGTTGGAAACTCCGATTTCGTGCAGCGCCTGCATGGCCACAGCCACAACGCGCAAAGCTTCCCTCGGTTGTTTGAACTCCCAACGGGTAATGGCAATCATGCCGTCTGGCTTAAGGTGCTCGAAGTATTCTTTGAATGCTTCCACCGTATACAAATTGTTTTCGCTGAGGGCAAAGGCACCCGCTGCGGTGGAAGCCCAGGTATCCACCAGAGTCATTTGGACCACGTCATAGCGCTGGCGTGAGTTGCGCACCCAGGAGCGGCCGTCGGCAATGTGGATGTGAACCTGGGGCAGGTCATAGAGATGATGCGAGTAGTCGGCATAGCGGCCGCGCATCACATCGTTGATGATGATGGGATTGATCTCGATTCCGGTTATGTTGGTACTGCCGTTAGCCAGAGCTCGCATCACATCGGGTCCGCCGCCGGGGCCGATGATGGCGTAGCTGCCGTGCGGGCGCAGGACGTTGGTGACCGAAGGCGCGGTGGACATCATGGCCTTGTGCAATGGCGTCTGTTCCCACACCTTGGGATCAAAATTCATGATGGCGCTGTTAGCGTCGGCATCAATGACCACCCACTTGGAACCATCCTTCTTGCGGTCTACTTCGATGCGCGAGATAGCGTTCCAGCGCACATACTCGACGGTAAAGTAGTCGGAGATGCGGACCCCTTTGGCGTAAATGACATCTATCAGCCGGCCAGAGTAATTAGCGCCGATCAGGGCGGCAAGGAGCAGCGCCAGAACCACTCCGGCGCGCCGCCCGCGGCGGGAAGTGGACCAGGTGACTGCCGCTCCGGCCATAGCCAGGGCGGAAAAGACCACAGTGTTGGGGCCGCCTATCCAGTTGAGCAGCGGAACCACAGCCAGGCAAGCCAGTGAACCGCCCACCAGGTCGGCGCCATACAACTGGGGGATGCGCCGGCTCTCGCGGGCGAAGGCCACCGAGAACAGCAGGCCGGTGCAGAAAAAGGGCACGGCGGAGAACAGATATATCGCGGTCAAGCGTTTGAAATTGTAACTGCTTAACTGCAGGGCTACGCGGGTGTGCAACACCACTTCCAGGGCGACCACAATCGCGACCGCATTCAGAAGGCAGAGCAGGCCCCCTATTTTGCGCACGTTGTGGGCCGCCAGCCAGTTCTGGCGGAGGTAGGCAAACACCCCTCCCGCGCCCAGGCCAAGCAAAGCGATAGAGATGGCCAGAAAAGCGAAGTGGTAGAAGAGCACCACCGAGAACAACCGGGTCAGAGCCAGTTCCAGCAAGAGGGCGGCAAAGCTGGCCAAGGCGACACCGGCCAGCGGCGCCGTTGCAGCCAGCGGCTTAACTTGCGTTTGCTTGGGAAGAACTGCCGTCTCACTCATTGAATGCGGATTCAGCTTTCTCTTCAGGTCTCAAGAATCACCTGAGCAATGGCTTCTGAGGCAGTGTGCGTGAGCGAGAGCGCGGTATGAGTCGCACCCAATCCCGCGGCAAACTCGGCTGCCTTGCCGCTAAATACCAGGGTTGGCCTCCCGCCCGGCTGGCGGCGCACTTCGATGTCGCGCCACCTGACCCCGTGATTCCAGCCGGTGCCCAGGGCTTTCATGGCCGCTTCCTTGGCGGCAAAACGGGCAGCATAGCGTTCCATACGGTTGGCCTTGGCTTCGCAGTAGCGGATTTCGTCCTGCGTGTAGATGCGTTGCAAAAAGCGTTGTCCAAAACGCTCAATGGCCGCGGCCACCCGGGGCACTTCCACAACATCAATTCCAGTTCCCACAATCATGTAGCAGCGAACTATACCTTCTGATCCAATCATTTAGGCTGGAATTTCCTACGGTAACACAGATTTGAGGAGTTCGATTTACATCCCGGGCCGTGAAATTGCTCACATCGAGTCGGTCTGCTGCAGGCGGCGGCTCTCCGCCAGCATGGCCATGCTGTGGGTCAGATTCTGCAGGGTAATAATGCCGACCAGACGCTGCTCCTCGACCACCGGAATCAGGGTCAGCCCGCGTTGCGTAATCTTGTGGAAAGCCGTGGCCAGGGACTCACCTTTCTGTCCCACCTCATACACCTGGTTCATGGCCGACTGCACGTAGGAGTTGCCGCTGGCACGCAAGGCGTTCAGGATCTTCTGTTTCGAGATGACCCCCACCATGTCGCTGCCGCGGATAACGGGAAAGTCGTCCTGCAGACAGTGCACCGCTTTGTGCAGCGCGTCTTCCAGTGTGTCGCCGGGCGAGAGGGTGGCGAAATCGGTGAGCATAATCTCCTCCAGGCGCACCCGCTCCAGGACGGAGTGGAACACTACCGAGCGTTCTTCCAATTGCGCCCCGATGAACAGGCAGACTCCCACCACCACCAGCCATGGGTTCCAGACCATGCCGGCGAACATCATCAGTATGGCGATGCCCTGCCCCAGGCTGACGGCCTGGCGCGTCGCCTGGAGCATCTCGACCCGGCGGGCAAACAGGGCGCGCAACACCCGGCCGCCATCCAGCGGATAGGCGGGCAACAGATTGAAGCCCACCAGGAAGAGGTTGCACCAGACCAGGCTGCGCAGCAGGTGGCCGGAGTGGACCAGAGGTTGTTTCCACAACCCGACGCCCGGATGGAAGGCCAGCAGGGCAGCGGCGGCAATGCCGGCAATAGCAAGGTTAGCCAGCAGCCCGGCCGCGGCCACCCGCAGGTCGCGTTTCCAGAACGGAACGGTTCCGGTTTCGGCAGCCATTTGCTGACTCTCATCCAGCAGGGTGACACCACCGATAGGCAGAAGAATTATGGCGCGAGCCGGTACGCTTAGCCGGCGTCCCACTGCCACCTGCACCAGTTCGTGGACGAGCACGGAGGCGAAGATCATGCCCACCAGCGCCAAGCCGCGCCCCGCGCCAATCGGCCCCTGCGGCGGCGCCTCGGTGAACCACACAAACAGCAACACCAGCAGAAAGGTGACGTGAATACGGATATCGGCGCCAAACATCCGCCCGGCAGGAAGCGACCAGTTTCTCATGCGTAGGAATGGGCGCTGAGAAGACCGCGCCCTGACTTCCTATAGTTTAGACTGAGCAGCCTGAGCCGCCTAGTTTTCCTGCGCGGCTGGGGACGATGAGGGTAATCGCCGGCAAATACCGCAGCCGTCCTCTGCGCTCCCTGCGCGGTCTTGATATCCGCCCCACCTCCGACCGCTTGCGCGAGACCCTGTTTAACGTCCTGGTGGGCGGCGAGCCTGGCCGCCTGGCCGAAACTGTCTGGCTCGATCTGTATGCCGGCACCGGCGCGGTGGGTATCGAGGCCCTGAGCCGTGGCGCCCGCATGGTCTACTTCGTCGAAGAATCCACCCGGGCCGCCGAGCTGGTGCGGCAAAACCTGCGCTCCCTCAGCGTAGAGGGCGACAGCTTTGAGGTGGTGGAGCGTGACGTTCTAGCCGGTTTGCGGCGGCTGGACGCGCACGCCGTGAGCTGCGATTTCTGTTTCCTCGATCCGCCCTATCGGCAGCATGCGAGCTATGAAGAGACCCTGGGCTTCCTCTCGCAATCGCGCTTGCTGCAACCCGCCAGCGTCGTCGTTGCCGAGCACGACCGAAAATTCGACCCCCCGGCCAAGGTTGGAGCGCTGCAACGCTACCGCAAACTCGAGCAGGGCGACGCGGGTCTGAGCTTTTATAAAAAACAGTAGTCAGGAGTCTGTAGTCGGGACTCAGCGAGCCAGCCGCCGGCGTCCCGCGAAACGGCGAATAAGCGGATAGGTGCTGAATGGCTACATGAGGATTTCTTTTGCCCTGACGGTGATGGGGTGCTGCATCTCCGCCAGTTCGTTCTTGACCAGGTTCAGGCCGTAAACGCACTGCTCAAAGTGCTCGGAGAGGCGGGCGAACATGGGCGCCACCTTGGCGTACTCGAAGAACTCAAACTTGGAGACGATGTAGTAGCTCTCCTTGCCTGCTTTCATAAAATCCACGAAATTCTCCAGTCGCTGGCGCCGCATGCGGAAATGGTTGATGCTCTCCGGGAACATGCCCGTGAAGAACAGGGTAAAGTCGCCGATGTGCTTGCGCACCTGCCGTTCGCGGTCGAAGGAGGGGGCGGGGCCGTAAATGGGGTCGGAGTCCAGCAGCATCTCGCCCACATCATCCAGGGGCTTGCCGGCGGCGTTGCGCAGTTTGAAGAGCTGATCCACTTCGCAGAACTCGGCCAGGATATTGGCCACGTAGCCGCTCACTTCCGGATCGCGTATGCCCAATTCATCGTTGTAATGCCGGTTCACCAGCTCTACAAATAAGCCCCGCAAGGGATGCGAATCAGGAATCACTTGGTCTCCTCACCTTCCGCCGCGCCCATCCGCGAAAAAGCAAGCAATTTGGCGTTTACTTAACGCAAGCCGCGCGGGAACGCAAGTGACTTTTGTTGGAAGCCGTTCGTGTTCCCCGCTTTCCCGCGTTCAGCGCCTGTTTTCGCGCCTCTTCATTGGACAGCTCACGAGGGTTTTTGGTTGCAGTCTTGGACTTGCGGCTTCTGCGCAAGGACTTAGGGTTGTTGGCGCTCGCAGTTGCTGGCTGCTAAATCGTCCGATGCGAGAGATGCTAAAGAAGGGCTGTGGCACACTGAAAGCGGAGGAAACTTGTAATGGCACGTCAGAATATTTCCAGCGGTGCGCCTTGGGAACCCGTCGTCGGCTACTCCCGTGCTGTGCGGGTTGGTCCTTACATTCACGTCGCCGGCACCACCGCCGTTAAGGAGGGGAAGGTGGTGGGCCAGGGAGACGCTTACAAGCAGGCGGTGCAGATATTTCGTATTGTGGAGGCCGCCTTAATCCAGGCAGGCGCCACACTGAAGGATGTGGTCCGCACCCGCACATTTCTGGTCAACATCGGCGACTGGGAAAGGGTAGGCAAGGCGCACGGCGAGTTTTTTAAGGATGTACGGCCCGCCGCCACCATGGTCGGCGTTGTCGCCCTGGTTTCCCCCGACATGCTGGTAGAAATCGAGGTGGACGCCATAGTCGAGTCTTGAGCCAAAGAGGCGAGGGGTTTACAGAGAGCTGTGCCCCAAGAGCGGTCTGGGGCGGCTGCCCGTCTGCCAAGGGTGCAACCCTGGTTTCCACCGGATAGTCCAATGACTTAACGTGCTGTCCTGCAGCCGGTTACCTTGGTGGCATTTGTTGCACCGGGCAGCCGGAATTCGGCATCAAACGCGTTATAATGTCGTCAGCTCTCGCCAAAGGACGGTCTATTCAAGATCGAAGTACCAATGTCTAACCGATTTAAAGCGTTAATTCTCTCCGTTTCTCTCGTCGTAGTGCTGTTCATGGTGGCTGGCGGCCTGGTGGTTCGAGCCTCCGACAACGACGGCGCGTACCGCCAGCTCGGGGTTTACAGCGAAGTTCTGTCCCGTATTCGCAGCGAGTATGTGGAGGAGCCGAACATTCCCAAGGTGACCGACGGCGCTCTCCACGGCCTGCTGGAATCGCTGGATGCCAACTCAAGCTATCTCAACCCCGACCAGTACAAGGAATACAAGGAGCACAAGCACGAAGGCAAAGCCGATATCGGCGCCGCCATTTCCAAGCGCTTCGGTTATGCCGCCGTAATCGCGGTCGTGCCGGGTGGACCGGCGGATAAGGCCGGCATCGAAGGCTCCGACATTATCGAGTCCATCGAGGGCCAGAGCAGCCGTGACATGTCGTTGGCAGAAATCCGCGACAAGCTTTCCGGCACTCCGGGTTCTAACGTGCTGATCTCCATCGTGCGCGCCCGCCGAGCCGAGCCGCAGAAGATGACGCTCACGCGCGAAGTAGTCGCCTACCCGCCCGTGACCGACAAGATGCTTGAGGAGCAGATTGGTTATCTGAAGGCCGACATCCTCAACAAGGGCAAATCCCAGGAACTGGCCAGCAAGATCAAAGCCTTGCAGCGGCAGGGCGCCAAAAAGCTCATCCTGGATCTGCGCGACTGCGCCGATGGAGAGGAAGCCGAAGGGGTGGCAGTAGCTAACCTGTTCCTCAACCACGGCACCATCGCCTATCTGCAGGGCCAAAAATACCCCCGCCAGACTTTTAACGCCGATCCCTCCAAGGCAGTCACCAACCTGCCGCTGGTGGTAATGGTGAACCGCGGCACGGCCGGCCCGGCGGAGATTGTGGCTGGGGCCATCATGGAGAACGGCCGTGGTGATCTGGTAGGCGATAAGACCTTCGGCGTGGGCTCGGTGCAGAAGCTGATCGAGATTCCCGACGGTTCCGCCCTCATCCTCTCAGTAGCCAAGTACTACACGCCCAGCGGCAAAGCCATCCAGGATACGGCGATTACTCCTAACGTTCTGGTGGCTGATGCCAGCCAGGATGTGGTATTGCCCGATGATGACAGCAGCAATGCCACCGACCAGGAACGTAAACTGGAGAAGCAGCACGAAGACGATCAGTTGCATAAAGCCATTGACGTGCTGAAAACCCGGCAAGAGAAATCCTAGGCTCTCACCTGCTTCGCAATCGCGCGCTCCAGGGCGCGCGATTTTTTTTGCCGTAAGCGCCTCCGTACACCGCTTGGGCTGCCTTGCCCTTTTTTCGATCTTGCGGCCGCTACCAGCCTCGGATGCGGCGCCAACCCTCAGGCGCGGTTGATTTGTTTCCACCGGACTGACGATTGTGGTGGATGCGCTTAGCGGGTGAACCACGGGGTTCGATCAAGGGCTGGGGCTGTGTTGCGTTCGACGAACAGGCGCAATGGACTCCGAGGAGAACGTTGGCTGGTGAGGACCGGGCACGGCAGAATTCAGGAGCAGTGCCGGGTCAGGTGGTTGCCCGCGCGGCTGTGCAGTTCTGCCATGTACTGCTGGAAGCGGTTACGGGAGGGCTCCGGCATGTAGAGGAAGCGCAGCCCGAGGCGGCCCTGGTTGTCCATCCAGGCGGTGTGGCCGGTGGCGACCACCACCGTGGGATTGGCTGTGGGCAGCTGGAAGCGGGCCCGCACGGTGCGGGTTACCCGCATGGGATGAGTCAGGCGCAGCGCCAGACCTTCGTTGCTGACGTTTACGGTGCGTGCCTCCAGTGTTGGTCCGCCGGCGTAGGTAATGGCAGCGGGGGTATCCACCGGGTAACGAAAGTAACGCAGGTGCTCGCGCGTCATCAGCAGCAGGGCAATGCGCAGGTAGGGCCGGGAGCGTGCCGGGGACGAGCTCTTGTTGAG
>DASVBI010000325.1:0-7531 GCA_036375915.1 Terriglobales bacterium
TCCCCAGGCATTGGCATGGAACATGGACATGGCGGGCAAAACCGTATCGTGACAGCTCATGGCCAACTGGTCGGGCAGCGAGATGGCAAGCGAATGCAAGGCCAGGGCGCGGTGCGAATAGACCACGCCCTTGGGGCTGCCGGTAGTGCCCGAGGTGTAACACATGGCGGCGGCATCATCCTCGGCGAGAGCGGGATAATTGGGAGTGCCGCCACATTCGGTGAGAAACCCTTCATACCACTCGCAGCCCGGGGGCAGCTTGCCCGTCCCGCTGTCCACAACCAGGATGCGCTCGAATTTCACGTGCGGCTGAATCTGCTCAAAAATGTCCAGCAGCACATCATCCACAATTAGAAATCGGTCCTGGGCATGGTTCACGATATAGGCAATTTCGTCGGGATGCAGCCGCAGGTTCAAGGTGTGTACCACCGCGCCCGCGGCGGGAACACCGAAGTAGGCTTCCAGGTGCTCCTGCTCGTTCCACATCAGGGTGGCAACGCGGTCCCCTTGGGCGATGCCGGCGCGCTGCAGGGCGGCGGTCAGTTGCCGCGAGCGCCGGTGCAGGTCGCCGTAGGTACAGCGCTGGACCGAGCCATCGGGCCGGGCGGAGACAATTTCCACGCCGGGGAACAGCTTGCCCGCGCGCTCTTCCATGCAGGTGAGCAGCAGCGGCGATGACATCATGGTGGACTTCATGGAGCCTCCATGGAGCCAAAAGGAACAGTGAGGCGGGCCATTCGCTGCGCTGCACCGGCCAGGAGCGCGCGCCCGCACCCGGGAAGCGGCAAATGGGGGGAAATTATAGCGCCGAACAGGGCCGGCGCTATGGCAAAACGAAAAGGGAGAATGCGCGGCTCAAACCGCCTTGGGGGCCGCCTGTTTCCGCCGCTGCCACTCGGCGCTGGAAAAGATGCGAGGGGCGACCTCAATCAGCCGGGGCAGCATCTCGAACACCGACACCGGACTCCATTTTGTGCCTCGGCGGGTGCGGCGGCCGCGCCGGTTCAATTCTTCGGCCACCCGCCAGTAGGGGCCTTCGTCAATGATCAGCTCCAGCATGTCCACCAGGGTGGTGGTTTCCGCCGAGTCCTCGTGCAGGGCTCCGCCAGCCACCTGCAAGCCGAAGGGCACCTCTGCCGCCGGCTCCGCCCTTTCCTCCTCAGACACTTCACGCCGCCATTCCACCGCTACCAGAGTCCAGCCCTGGCTACGGAGGTTTTCCATCTCCTTCGCGTTTAACGGGCCCGAAATTGGCTGGCGCAGATGCTCAATTTTGGACATGGCTCACCTCAGCGTCGCGATAGAACCTGGTTCGGAGCACGTCAATTTCCAGTAGGCGAGAAGAAGCTGCTTGGCTTTCAACAACTTCGAGCACCTGCCGGAGAAGCCCGCCGTCCTCGGTGTCCGCTCCTGGGATGAGCTGTGCGAAATCGAGCAGTGGGGAGAAGGCGCGACTGTGGGCCTTCCTGCATCGAGCTCCGGCTGATTCCCAGGACCTACAGACGCAGGTGCTGAATGAGCTGGTTGGCAACCAGGGCGGACCCGTAGGCCAGGGCCGCCATGTAGGCAAACTGCAAGAGCGGCCATTTCCAGCTGTTGGTTTCCTTACGCACCACCGCCAGGGTGGAAGTGCACTGCAAGGCAAAGGCGAAGAAGAGCAGCAGGGCGACGGCGCCGCCAGGGGAAAGGTCGGCGTGCAGGGCGCTTTGCAGGGTCAGGGTGTGGGTGCCCGGGTCCATGCCGTAGAGCGTGCCCAGTGTGCCTACGATGACCTCGCGGGCGGCAATCGAAGTGACCAGCCCCACGCCAATCTTCCAGTTGAATCCCAGGGGCGCGATGACCGGCTCAATTTTTTGTCCGACGCTGGCCAGTAAGCTGTCCTCGAGCGCCGCATGTCCGGAATGGACCGGCAGGTTAATGAGCAGGGCCAACCCCAGCGAAACCGCCAGCACCACCGTTCCCACGCGCGAAGCAAAAGCCCAGGAGCGGTCCGCCAGCCGCAGTCCCAGGGAACGCAGGGTGGGCCAGCGATAGGTAGGCAACTCCATCACAAAGGGACTGCTGTGCGATTTGAGCACGGAAGATTTCAGCAACCGGGCGGTAGCTACGGCGGCGAGAAAGCCCACCACGTAGAGCCCGAGCATGGCCGCGGCCCGCGTGCCCAGAAAGATGCCGGCCAGCGGGCGGTCGGGAACGAAGGCGGCAATGATCATGGTGTAGACCGGCAGACGGGCGGAGCAGGTCATAAGCGGAGCGATCAGGATAGTGGCCATGCGGTCGCGCTTGTTCTCAATGGTGCGGGTGGCCATGATGGCGGGCACGGCGCACGCGTAGGCGGAGAGCAAAGGAATGAAGGCTTTGCCATTCAGCCCCAGCCTGGCCATGCTGCGGTCGGTAATGACGGCGGCGCGCGCCAGGTAGCCGGAATCCTCGAGCACGCCGATCAGCAGGAACAGGAGCAGGATTTGGGGCAGAAAGACCAGCACTGAGGTCACGCCCTTCCAGGCGCCGTCCATCAGCAGCGACCGCACCATGCCCGCGGGAAGGCGCGCAGCCAGCGGCTGTCCCGCGCCCAGCAGCAAGCCCTGCAGCGCATCCGAAAGCGGCTGGCCGAGGCGGAAGATGAGCTGAAAGGCGGCGACTACGACGCCCAGAAAAATGGCCGGCCCCCAATAGCGGTGCAGGAAAATGGAATCCAATCGCTGCGACCAGACCGGAGGCAGAGGCCGGCGATAGGAAGCGCGGCTGGCCACGCGCACCGCCCACTCCCGGCAATGACGCACATCCTGCAACACCGGCAACTCCACCGGGGCGGGCGCCGAGCCGGCCGAACGAACAAAATTCTGCACCGTAGATAAGCCCTCGCCCCGCGCCGCGCTGATCAGCGCCACGGGGGTGCCCAGTTGCCCGGCCAGCGCCACCAGGTCAACGTCGCCATCCTGCTCACGCAGCGAATCCGCCATGTTGAGCAGCACCAGAGTGGGCAGACCCAGGGCAATCACCCGCGCCGCCAGTACCAGGTGGCGGTTCAGGTTGGTGGCGTCGAGGATGAGGACGATGGCGTCCGGCCGGGGCGTGCCCGGCATGCGGCCATGGAGAACATCGGCAGCCACCCGTTCGTCCTCCGAGTGCGGCGAAAGGCTGTGGATTCCGGGCAGGTCGAGCACAGTGAGCGTGGCGCCATCTCCGCTTCGCATGCTCCCGGCGCGCTGCTCCACCGTCACCCCGGGAAAGTTGGCGACCTTTTGCCGCAGACCGGTCAGGTTATTGAACAAGGTGGACTTGCCGCTATTGGGCGGACCCACCAGGGCGAAGGTGCGAATGGTTTTTCCGGTGGCAGGAGCGGAGCGGACCGCGGGCGCAGGTTCAAAGGCGGTGAGCGTAGTCACGGGCAGACCTCAGCCGCTGTATTGAGCGGCAGAATGGAGATGTGGCAGGTGGTTTCGCGGCGCAGTGCGATCTCGGCGCCATCCACGCGGTAAACCACGGGATCGCCGCCGGGAGCGCGGCGCACGGCCAGCACCCGCGAGCCGGCCACCAGGCCCAGGTCCATAAGGGGCTCGGCGGTGGCCGCAGGCAGGGCCAGGTCGGCGATGATTGCCGCCTGCCCCGGAGCCAGATCGGCGAGGCGGCGGGGCGGAAGGGCAGGGGTCGTCTTTTTGAAATTGAAAATCATTTTCAACAAGACGATTATCGCCGCCCGTTCGCCCCCCGCCTATCGCCAGCGTCACCCTTGTGTGTGACGTAGCTCACAATGCGGGTGGCCCGCATGCCGAGTCCCAAATTGGAACCCCGCCCCTCCTTTTTTTGCCCAGGCGTGACCCGAATCACACCGGGCCTTGCCGGCCGGGGGTATAGGGGAAAGCTGGGAGGAAATCATGAAACGCATCGGGATTGCCACCGCATGCGGCGTGGCAGCGGGTCTGCTCTGCGTCTCGGGTGGCGCCATTCTGGGGTTGAAGGTAACCCCGGTTTTCTTCGGCTGGGCCATGCTGAATCGCACCCTGCTGGGCTTTGTAATCGGAATCTCCGCCTTGCGTCTCCACTGGGCTTTACATGGCCCAGTCATGGGCCTGGTGGTGGGATCGCTCTTTTCCTATTCGCTGTGGATGCTGGGTGATCCCGCCTGGATCGTCCCCGCGGTGCTGGCCGGCAGCATGATTTTTGGGATTGGGATCGAGTTTTTCACCACCGTGGTTTTCAAGCAGCCGCAGAAGGTGTCCGCGGTCAGCGCGGAACTGGAGATGCCGCGGCGAGCGGCAGCGTAGAAGCCGGGTACGGCGGAGAAGGAGACGTGTAGGGGTGCGCATCCACCTGCCCGCTAAAAAAAGAAGCGGGAGGCGCGTGATCCCCGTTTACTGCCCGGTGTTGCCCCGTTCTTGCGTTTACTTTCGGAAATAGAGGAACGTGGCCACCAGCACCAGGACTACAGTCAGCACCCACATGAACGTCTGGCGGCTTCCGCTTTGTTGCTCAGCCATGAATTACCCTCCACCAGGGGGAAGATATTTAGCCGGAAAGATAACAGATTAAGGAAGCGAGGGAGCAAAATTTCTCTTTGAGCAGAGCCCGTGCGGGTAAGTGCGAGACAAGAGGCGGCGCGCAGTCTGGCGGGAGGCCCAGAGTTGCCTCAGGCGGCAGCTTGGTAATCACCTTCGCAGAGCTGGTACAGCAGCTCGGTCGCCAGGCGCAGGGAAGACGCGAGGCTGCTCGCGACTCCCTGGCGCAAAGTCTTGCCGTCCGGGCCCTTCAGCGCATAGGAACAGACGCGCGTGTCTTGGTGCTCGCTTACCTCGGCAGTTAAGCCGCCGCCGAAAACGCGCCAGCAGGAATTATGTTGCGAAGGTGGCGCAACTAGGATGCGCCCGTGGCGGACCAGCGCCGACGAGAGCAGGTGAGCGGTTTGTTGCACTGCGTCCATAGGTACACATTACGACGAGCGGACTGGTCCGGCTGTTGCCTGCGGCAAATCATTTGTGAGTTCGTGATCCGGCCGCTGGCACGCATCGAATACAGAATGATTGCACGAATCCTGCTGGTGGACGATGAGCGTTCCATTGTGATGACGCTCACCGCTATTCTGCAGAAGAGCGGATTTCAGGTGACGAGCGCGGCCTCCGCCCAGGAAGCCAAAGAGAAGCTGGCGCGCAACCAATTCGATCTGGTGATTACCGACCTCAAGATGGAAAGCGATGGCGCCGGTTTTGAGGTCGTGAAAGCGGCGCTGCAGCAGCCCTACAAGCCGGCGACGCTGTTGCTCACCGCTTATCCTGTGCCGCAGCAGGAATGGGCCGCGTGCGGCGTGGACGGACTGCTGGAAAAGCCCACGGAAATGTCAGCCCTGCTGGAAACAATTTCCCATCTCCTGACCGTCCATTAGCCCGCCCGCCGCACTGCAGTGCGGTGCGTCAGGTGTAGGAAGTTGAAACTCCATAACTCGCGTTCGGCCGCAGTTCCAATCCGGGAAACAGAACCCCTTATCTCGTTATTTTCTTTTCATTTGCCAGCCGCTATCGCCATCCGGTGAAATAATCGTGATGTAATTTTTTCCCCGCTCGTGCGTTCCCGTGTTTACGCAGCATTTCTCAAGGCCGACAAACACTGTTGCTTGCAGCCGCTGTCACCAAGATTGCTATTGCCGTTGTTACCAATTTGGTTTTGTCTGGAGACTTACAGGGAGAAGATCAACATCCTGGACTTGGTCCATTGATTCTGATTCGGGAGGCAAATATGTTCCTCAGCTGTGAACGGCGCGACCTCACACTCGGCCTCTTACTGATTTTTCTCGTCGGCATGGTAGCAATTTCCGTAGAAGCTCAAGACGACAGCACGCCCAAAGCGGACATTTTCGTCGGCTATCAATGGCTCAATCCCGGCGGAAGCATTCCAGTGCCGGGAACCGCGAATCCGGTTCAAGGGCAGCAGTTGCCCAGCCTGTCCAAGGGCTTTGGTCTGGCTTTTGGTTACAACTTCTACCGTCCTTTCGCCATGGAAGCTGACTTCGGCCGCAACTGGGATCACGATCTGAGTTTCAATACCTATTCCCTAGGTCCACGTTTCACCTGGCGCAGCGATAACGTCAACTTCTTTGCCCACACTCTCATAAGTCTCAATCAGCTAAGCGCACCTTCTTTTTCGACCAGGGAAGGCATCGGAGCAATTCTTGGCGGTGGCATGGACCTGCGGGCCACCCAGCACCTCAGCATCCGCCTTTTTGAGGCTGACTATCAGTGGACGCGCCAGAACTTTGCCGCCTTCGTTCCAGAGACCCAGTCGAATTTGCGGCGGCCTAGCCTCAGCGGAGTTCGTTTGCGCGCCGGCTTAGTATTTAACCTGGGAGGTGGTGCGCCGCCGACAACCCCCTCGGCACAGTGCACGGCCCAGCCCGCCGAGGTCATGGTAGGCGAACCGGTCACCGTAAACCTGACCACGAATAATTTCAATCCCAAGCACAGCCTGAATTACAACTGGACCAGCACCGGCGGCAAGATCGCCGGCAAGGACACTACCGCCACCATTGATACGAATGGTTTGGCGGGCGGGAGCTATACCGCCACTGCCACCGTGACCGATCCCAAGGCCAAGCAGAATAACCAGGCCACGTGCACGGCCGGCTTTATGGTCAAGGAGCCTCCCAAGAATCCACCTACTATGAGTTGCTCCGCCAGCCCGGCTTCCGTGCCGCCGGGGACGGCCGCCAGCATCAGCTGCGATTGCAAGAGTCCAGACAACGTGCCGGTGAGCGTGTCCAGTTGGACGGCCACCGGCGGCTCCGTTTCCGGCAGCGGCAACACCGCTAGTTTGAATACCGCCGGCGCTTCTCCGGGGCAGGTCACGGTGAACGCAACCTGTACCGACTCGCGCGGCCTGACCAGTACCGCCTCCACCCAGGTGGCTATCGAGACTCCGCCACCTGCGCCCGAGGTCAAGGAACTGGAAAGCAGGCTCGCGCTGCACAGCATTTATTTCCCCACCGCCCAGCCCACGGCAAGCAATCCCAAAGGCGGCCTGGTGCTCAGCCAGCAGAAGACGCTGCTCGCGCTGGCCGGCGACTTCGTTAAATATCTGCAGAGCAAGCCGGAGGCGAAATTGACCCTGGAGGGGCACGCCGACCAGCGTGGTTCGGCGGCCTTTAATCAGGCGCTCTCCGAGAGGCGCGTAGACCGGGTGCGCGGTTTCCTGGAGGAAAACGGAGTCCCCGCCGGCAGCATTGAGACCAAGGCATTCGGCGCGCAGCAGAACCTCACGCCCGCCGAGGTTAGAGGCTCAGTGGAGCAGAACCCTGACCTGACTCCGGGAGAGCGGCTGCGGATCCTGCGCAACATGCGCACCATCATTCTGGCCAGCAACCGCCGCGTGGACATCACCCTGAGTACCACCGGTCAAACCTCGGTGCGCCAATTCCCCTTTAACGCCGCGGATTCTCTGAGTCTTATCGGTGGCCGCGAAAAGAAGGCGGCACCAGTCAAGAAGACGGTACCTCGGCCCAAAGCCAGGAAGAGGACACCGAAAAAGAAATAAGCGCCAAGAA
>DASVBI010000412.1:0-3463 GCA_036375915.1 Terriglobales bacterium
AGAGTCACGCCCGGGGAAAAACTGCTCATCGAATGGCTCAGCGGCGTGCGCCAGAGCCGCTACGTGCCTGCCATTGCCGCCATGAACGACCTGCTCGCCATGTACCCCAAGGATCGCCGCATTGCTTTCCTGGCCGGACGCTGGATGATCCAGCAAGGCCGCTACGACCACGGCGAGATGCTTCTGGAGCAGGCGATCGCGCTTTATCCCAACTACCCGGCGGCGGTCAACGAACTGGGTTATGCCTACGCCTACAACAGCGAATTCCCCAAAGCCCTGGCCATGATGGAGAAGTATGTGGACCTGCAGCCCACCGAGCCCAACCCGCAGGATTCCTATGCGGAAATTTTGCGCTTGTCGGGAAACTTCATCGGCGCCTTGGAACACTATCGCAAGGCGCTGGAGCTGGATCCCAACTTCGTCAGCTCGCAAGTGGGCATCGCCGACACTTACGCCCTGATGGGAGATGAGGACCAGGCGCGGCACGAATACGAGAAGGCCATCGCGGTGGCGGATGGCGAAGGCCCTCGCCTGCAGTATGGCTTGCAGGAGGCGGCCACCTATGTTCGCGAGCGCCGTTATGTGCAGGCGGATCAGGCCTTTCGCGCTTTGGCGGATGAGGCCCATCGCCAGGGCTTTGCGCGCGTGGAAGCCGATGCTTACCGCAGCATGGCCATGTATGAGCCCCAGGTTTCCGCCGCCATGAAGAGCCTGGACCAGGCGGAGAAGGCGTTGCAGGACCACCAGGTTTCGCAGTCGGACAGGGAACAGGAACACGCGCTCATTCTGGGCGTGCGCGCACGCCGCGCCTTGCTGGCCGGCGATCAGGCCGCCGCCCTGAAATCGGTGCAGCAATTGCAAACCATGGCCGCGTCCAGCCGCAGCGAGGTGGTGCAGCGCTCCTATCACGCCGCTGCCGGAGCGCTGGCCCTGGCGCAAGGCAAGTACACCCAGGCAGTCGCCCATCTGGAGGAGGATCAGAACAACCCTCTGTCGCTGGAGCTGTTATGGCGGGCCTACGGGAAGACCGGGGCCCGGGAGGAGGCGCAGGCGCTGCGCTCCAACCTGGCCGCCTTGAACGATCCTACGCTGGAGCAGGCGCTGGTGGGCCCGCAGCTGCGCGCCCGCCTCAGCGGGGTGGCCGCGCACCCGTAACCGCCGGCACACGCGGGGCAACTTATGGCGCGTATCCCAATTCTTCGCTTCGGCAATCTTGCGGATCACGCGCGCCAGCTCAATCTTGCCAGTTATACGCCGGCCATCACCCTGCAGGGCCTGGTGCGGGGCGTGGATAACGTCCGTTACGACGTCTATCTCAGCCCGCGTTTTTCCGAGGAAGCGCGCGCCTGCATCTGCGCCCTCATCGCCCGTAACGGCAATGTTGCCGACCTGATTCTGGAACCGCCGCGCCCCCTGGAAGTGCGCAGTAACCTGCTGCTGCGCTCGCGGGAAGAGCGCCCGGCGGCGGTGCCCAGTCCGCGGGGCACGCCGGCGGAATTCAAGCGCCTGCTTTCCGACCTGCTGGTGGAAGCGCTCAAAGCCGCCAAGCAGCAGAACAACATCGCCGTGGATCTGCTGGCCCGCCTGGCGGTGGTGAAGTTCCTGCGCGCCGAACTGACCGCGCAGTTCGCCGTGGTGGTGGAACGCTGCCGCACCCTGCTCAAAAGCTGCGAAGGCATGCGCCAGGAGCGGGCGACGCAGATTCGCGACCGGGTATACGCCCTGCAGGTTTCCAAAAAAGCGGTGCTGCGCCGCGCCGGCCAGGAAATTTTCGAGACCCTGCGCGAAACCGAAAAGCAGACCCTGGTGCGCATGCGCCAGTCGCTGTTCGGAGAGGCCGCGGGCAACAGCTACGAGCTGTTTCTCAACCGCCTGGCCTTCACCGAAGATGGCCGGGACGACTACCTGAACGCCGAACATTACGTCATGCTCGGCAACTACGAGCAGGACCCCGACCGCTTCGCCACCATGCGCGAACTGGCGGGCGCGTTCCTGGTTTCGCTCGACGTGCTGGATGAGGCCTCGGACGCGGATCGCGTGCTCGACGGCTTGCTCAACGCTCCGGAAAATGCCCAGGAACTGGTAGCGGGCGGCGCGCCGGAGGACTCTTCGTCCCGGGGCAGAGCGCAGAAGGCGCTGCTCCATAGCTGGCAGGAGCTGCTGGAGGCGCAGAAGGTGATGGATTTCGTGGTCGCCTCCTACGAGGTGGTGCCGCTGCTCAGCGAATACTCGCCGGCCATCAACGCCCAGCAGCTGAAGAACGCGCTCATTTCGAAAAAGGAACGAAGCCGCGTGGAGGCGCTGATCGCCGAGCATCCCCGGCTTTCCGGCGCCAGCCTGCAGGCGGCTATCCGGCGGGTGGGGGAAATGAAAAGCGGGGACAAGGCCCGCATCGCCGGGCGCTTCCTCAGCGACTTCATGCGCTACCACCGCGATCTGCGGCGGCTGGAGGCGCTCAACTCCGCGCTCGACAGCGTGAACGTGATCGGCAACGAAAAGCTGCGCGAGCTTTCCTCGCTCAACCGCCTGCTTTATGAGTTCCTGCTGCGCGACGAGCAGAAGCCCAGCGAAGAAAAGGTGGTGCATCACGTCATCATCAAGGCCGACGTGCGCGATTCCACCCGCATGACCCGCGCCCTGGGCGAGCGCGGCCTGAATCCGGCCTCCTACTTCAGCCTCAACTTCTACGATCCGGTCAACAAGCTGCTGCCCAAGTACGGCGCCGGTAAAGTGTTCATCGAAGGCGATGCCATCATCCTGGCCCTGCTGGAATATGAAGGCGAGCGTGGGTTCGCGGTGAGCCGCGCCTGCGTGCTGGCCAAGGAAATGGTGGACATCGTGCGCGCTTACAACGAAGAGTCGCAGAAGGCCGGCCTGCCCGGGCTGGAGCTGGGCGTGGGCATCACCTACCAGCCTTCGCCGCCCATGTACCTGATGGACGGCAACTCGCGCATCATGATTTCCGAGGCGCTCAACGAGAGCGACCGCCTCTCTGCCTGCAGCAAGCAGGCACGGCGCCTGCTGCCTCTGGGCGGGCCGTTCAACGTGTACCGATTTCAGTTGCAGCGCGAAGGCGGCAACAATGAATTCGAGGACGCTCCCCTGGTGTACAACGTCAGCGGCATCCAACTGAACGCCGCCGCATTTCACAAGCTGCAGCAGGAAATCTCCCTGCAGGCGCAGGATGTGGCCATGCCCACCATCTGGGAGAGCGAGCAGATGCGGCTGCACAGCGGCCTGGTGCCGCTGGAAGGCGGACTGTTCCACACCGTGGTGGTACGCGAAGCCCGCGCCGCCCGCCTCAGCGCCCGCGACTTCTCGCCTGTGGGCTGGAGCGACGACCTCTATTACGAAGTGTGCACCAATGCCGGGGTGTATCGCTTTCTGGAACACAGCCAGGCGGCCAAGGCGGGAGCAGCGAGTTAGTCAAGAGTTGGGGCTCCCATTTTGCCATTTCTGAAAA
>DASVBI010000139.1:0-4087 GCA_036375915.1 Terriglobales bacterium
AGAGAATTGGCCGCGACCTAAATGAGCCGGTCGGTTCAGGAGTGTTCGACTTCGAAGTAGGTCCGCGTGGTGGCGCGGTATTGCGTGATTTTCTTCCCTTCGAGTTCCATCTCCAGCTCGCTCACCCGCGCCCATTTCATCCCGCGAACAGTTTCACGATGTCGCCCACCTTTTGGGCCATGTTGCGCTCCTTCGTACTTTGATTTGTCTCACGAGCCAGGAACAGCCCCGGCTGAGAGCGCCGGGGCTCGGGAGGTCTTGCATTCGGTTCACGCTGCGGCTGCTATGAACTTCCTTGTACTGACTGTCTCGTCTACGTGGCCGAGCTTCACGGTGATCGGCGCAGTCAGGAAGGGATCATAGATCGCCTGGACTTTCGGGAAATGGTCCCTGTGGAACTGCTCGGCATGGCGCTTCTCATGCCAGAGCGACAGCAGATAGAACTTCGTCGGTTCCGTCTCCACATCCAGGGGAAGCATTTCTAAGAAGCCGTTCCATTTTTTGAGGATTGGCAGAACATCGTTCTTGAGTACCTTGGTGAGTTCAGGTTGCTTTCCGGGTTGGATGTTCAGTTCGAGGAAGCGGGCAAACATAAAATGCCTCCGTATCATTTAGAGTAGGGGCCCTGTGATAGCAGTTCAGTCGCTTGCCGTCAGGCGGGGACGGCAGTTTCGAATTTCATGCTGATCGCCTCATTGACCGCGCAGTGCCTCACAACGATGGGCGCGGCCAGAAACGGATCGAGGAGGGCTTTGATCTTGGTGAAATCCTCCTTGGTATACTTCTCCAGATCCATCCTGTCGCGCCAGATCGAGATTGCAAAGAACTTGCTGGGATCGGTCTCGACCTCAAGGTGAATCACGTCAGAGAAGCCTTTATAGCTTTTGAGAGTGGGAATGATCTCGTCCTTGATTGTCTTAACTAACTCGAGTTTCTTTCCGGGTTTGATGGTCAGTTCGAGGAAACGGGCAAACATACACACCTCCATACTTCGAGTTTTCGACTTTAGGTATTGGGTCCTGTCGTAGCAATTCAGTCGTTGCCGTCAGGCGGCGACAGTAGTGGAGAGTTTCTTCGAAATCCTCTCATCAATGGTGCCATGCTTAACGCTGATCGGAGCGACAAGGAACGGCTCCAGCATGTCGTAGATCTTCGGGAAGCATTCCTTGTGATATTTTTCGGCGTCGCGCTCGTCGCGCCATAGCGAAATGGCGTAGAACTTCCTTGGGTGCGTGTCGAGGTCCAGTGCGATCTCATCGAAGAAGCCCTCGCACTGCTCGAGCATCGGAACGATTTCCTCTCTCAACATCCGGAAAAGTTCTGCCCTCTTTTCGGACTTGAAATGCACTTCGCAAACACGAGCAAACATAGATGCCTCTACATGTTTAGATTTTGACATTGAGACATTGGGCCCGGTTCGATCCACTGCGGAATTGGCGGGGGATGAAAATCAATGAGTCGGGCGCATGGGTTTGCCAAACGCAAACCGTCGGCTGGTTCCTGACCTGCTGCTGCCTCCTACTTGCAGCCGCGGTAACCCGACCGGCCCTTCGCCGGTGCCGGTGCGCCCGACAAGCTTCTAATGTCCATGCTCACCCTCCTCACTTCGTGATGCGGTGACGTGCCGCACCGTGCCAGGTGAGGATGGCCCGATTCGGGAATGATGACACGGCCACTGCGAGAACCGGCCCTGGCTCTTTGTCGGGCGCAAATCGCTGGTTAGCCAGCCTAATATCTTCAAACGAGCAGGACTCTTGCAGTGAGCGCCTCTACGCAGGACAATTCCTGGAAATGCGGGATCCTCACACAAATTTGAAATCTGCGAACGACTGCTCCGACCGCGTGGCCGGATGCCTTGTCGGCCTAGCGATAGGAGATGCGCTAGGCGCTCCACATGAATTTCTCAGCCGACACGAAGTCCACAAGCGTCATCCGCATGGCCTGCGGGAGATGATCGCCTCCAGTCGCTGGGAAAAAGGTGAGTACACGGACGATACTCAAATGGCTCTACTGATTGCCGAATCCCTCCTTGAGAACAAGGGCTTTGCGGCATCCGATATCGCCAAGCGCTTCCAGGATTGGGCGAGGTCCGCCAAGGATGTCGGGGTCCAGACCAGGGCCGTAGTTAACATGGCGCGTTATCTAAGCGACCCTGAGGGCTGCGCGCACCAGTATTACAAGTATTATCCGGATTCCAGCGCCGGCAATGGCGCCCTGATGCGTTGCGCTCCGGTGGCGCTGTTCTGCCTGAATTCTCTCGGAAAGCTGGTTGAGATGTCTCGCGCGAGCGCCCGCCTGACTCATTCCGACCCACAGGCGCAGTCCTCCTGTGTGGTTCTCAACGCCTGGATCCGAACTGCGATCTGCGACCGTGTTCGGGATGGCCGGCAACAGGCGCTCGCGATGCTAAAGGATGATGAGCTTCCCGCTTGGCATCGCCTCGCGCAAATCCAGGCTTATGGAGAAGACGACATCTCCAGTTCGGGGTACACAGTCCATACCCTGGAAGCTGCGGCCTGGAGTTTCCTTACGACGGACTGCTATGAAGAGGCGGTGGTTCGGGCTGCGAATCTAGGCGATGATGCCGATACAGTGGCCGCAGTTTGCGGAGCCATTGCCGGCGCATTTTACGGCTACGCCGCAATCCCGCCGAAGTGGCGGGATCAGTTACAGGATGAAGGCCGCATTCGCGAGATTGCCCTGGCATTGTACAGATATGCAAGCGAAAGTGAATGATACAGGAGCATTGTCAACGTGTAGGATTGCCATGTTTTTGTGACCAGGCTTTATGAACCGAAGAGCTGCGGTTGCTCGACGCTATTTCCTGATTCACGAAAGTTACTTAGCCCGAGCCGATTTAGCCGATAGCGTTGCGCGGACTCAACTCGACTCGCGGGCCCACCAAGGTTCCCCAATAGTCGTTCCGGTCCGAGGTCTTTTCGCCGGCCTTGGCAATCGCGGGCGCCGTGTTAGATTGCTGACCTCGGCCGCTCATGCCCGCGCCTGGCCATTCCGCATCCCCGGCTCAGCCTGCCGCCGGCAGCGCGCCGCCTAAACTGGCGCGGCAAATCGGCCTCTTTGACGCCACCATGCTGGTGATGGGCGGCATTGTGGGCTCGGGCATTTTCATCAATCCCTACGTGGTCGCCCGCCAGGTGCACACGCCGGCGCTTATCCTGGGCGCCTGGGTGGCCGGCGGACTCATCGCCATGCTGGGCGCCTTCGTGTACGCCGAACTGGCTGACCGCATGCCCGAAGTCGGCGGCCAGTATGCCTACCTGCGCTCCGCCTATCATCCCGCGCTGGGATTCCTCTACGGCTGGGCGCTTCTGCTGGTCACTGAAACCGGCGGCATGGCGGCGGTGACCGTAACCTTTGCGCGCTATTTCCGCGAGTTGACCGGGACGGCTGTCTCCGAGCGGATCATTGCCGTGGTCACCCTGGCCGTGCTCACGCTCATCAACTGCCTGGGAGTGAAGTTGGGCAGCCGGGTGCAGAGCGCGCTCATGCTGCTTAAGGTTGCCGCCATTGGCTTGCTGGCCGGGGCCGGCTTTTGGCTGCTGCGCGCACCCCATCCCCTGTTGCACCCGGTGCTCGACCAGAAGCCCTCCTTCGATCTGCTGACGGCGTTTGGAGCGGCCATGATTCCGGTGCTGTTCGCCTATGGCGGCTGGCAGACCACCAACTTCGTGGCCGCGGAAATCAAGGAGCCGCGGCGAAATCTTTCGCGCGCCCTGGTGATCGGCGTGGCCGGGGTTATTGTTCTTTATCTGGCGGTGAACCTGGTGTGCGTGCGCACGCTCGGTCCGGGCGGATTGGCGGCTACCACCGTACCGGCTTCCGCGGTCATGCGCTCCGTGATGGGCAGCCGCGGCGCCCAGTTGATCGCGCTGGGAATCACCATTTCCACGCTGGGATTTCTCAGCCAGTCCATTCTCACCGCGCCCCGGGTTTATTTCGCCATGGCGGAAGATGGCTTGTTCTTCCGCAGAGTGGCTTACGTGAATGCCCGCACCCGCGTGCCCATAGTGGCCATAATTCTGCAAAGCGTGTGGACCGCGGTTATAGCGTTGTCCGGGCGCTATGA
>DASVBI010000478.1:0-6538 GCA_036375915.1 Terriglobales bacterium
GGCGACTACACAGAAGTGCGGGAAGGCGACGAGGTCAAACGCACCGGCCAAATCATGAGCGTGCCGGTGGGCGAAGCCGTGGTGGGGCGAGTGGTGAATTCGCTGGGCCAGCCTATTGACGACAAGGGCCCGGTCGCGAGCGACAAGTACATCCCGCTGGAGCGGCTGGCGCCCGGCGTGATTTCGCGGCAGCCGGTGCGCGAGCCCATGGCCACCGGCCTGAAGGCCATTGACAGCATGATTCCCATTGGCCGGGGACCGCGCGAGCTGATCATCGGCGACCGGCAGACGGGCAAGACGGCCATCGCCCTGGACACGATTATCAACAACAAGGGCGGCGACCTGATTTGTATCTACTGTGCTATCGGGCAGAAGCGCTCTTCCATTGCGCAGGTGGTGAAAACACTGACCGACTTCGGGGCCATGGAGTACACCATCGTGGTAGCGGCATCGGCATCGGAGCCGGCGCCCATGCAGTACATTGCCCCTTATGCGGCCTGCGCCATGGGCGAGTATTTCCGCGACAGCGGCCGGCACGCGCTGGTCATCTATGATGATCTTTCCAAGCACGCGGCGTCCTACCGCGAAATTTCGCTGCTGTTGCGGCGGCCACCGGGGCGCGAGGCCTATCCCGGCGATGTGTTCTACCTGCACTCGCGGCTGCTGGAGCGCGCGGCCAAGCTCAGCAATGACTTGGGCGGCGGCTCGCTGACCGCGCTGCCCATTATTGAGACGCAAGCGGGCGACGTCTCCGCCTACATTCCTACCAATGTAATTTCCATTACCGATGGCCAGATTTACCTGGAAACCGACCTGTTCAACAGCGGCATCCGGCCGGCGGTGAACGTGGGCTTGTCGGTGAGCCGCGTGGGATTTACGGCCGCTATCAAGGCCATGAAGCAGGTGGGCGCCACCCTGAAGCTGGAGCTGGCGCAGTATCGCGAGCTGGCTGCTTTCGCGCAGTTTGGCAGCGACTTGGACAAGGCCACGCAGGCGCAGCTGGCGCGTGGCGAGCGCCTGGTGGAGGTGCTGAAGCAAAACCAGTACTCGCCGCTTCCCTTCTCCAAGCAGATTCTGATTATTTATGCCGGCACGAATGGCTATTTGGACGATCTGCCGGTGGAGCAAGTGCGTCCGTTTGAGAAGGCGCTGTACGAATACGTGGACACCATGAATCCGGGTCTATTCGAGAGCATCATGAAGAAAAAAGCTCTCGACGAGCAGTTGAAGGCGGATATGAATAAGGCCTTGAAAGAGTGCAAGGAGCGGTTCGTGGCGGAGCAGCAGGCAGCGACGGCGGCGAAATGATTGGCGATTGAAGACTTACGATTGACGATTGAAAACCTGGATGGCGGCAGGGGCTAAATTCGTCAATCATCAATCGGCAATCGGCAATTAACGACATGGCGGGCATACTCGACATCCGGCGGCGGATCAGGAGCGTGCGCAACACGCGGCAGATCACGCGCGCCATGAAGATGATTTCGGCGGCGCGGCTGCGGCGGGCGCAGGAGCGGGCGCTTTCGGCGCGCCCCTACGCGCAGATGCTGACCAACGTGCTCAAATCGCTGGTGATGCGTGCCGAGATCTACGATCCGGAAACGGGTGAGCCACGGCACCCGCTGCTGGCGCAGCGCCCGGAGAACACGATTCTGCTGATTGTGGTCACCGGGGACAAGGGTCTGGCCGGCGCCTTCAACGCCAACATTCTGAAGGCGGCGATGCGCTTTATTGAGGCCAGGCAGGGCAAGAACATTGATATTGAGAGCGTAGGGCGGAAGGCGCGCGATTTCTTCCGCCGGCGCTTCCCGGTGGCTCCGGTGGAACAACCGGAGATTACGGAGGCCGCGGAAGAAGGGCTGGCGCCGGCGCCACGGGCGGAAGGTCGTTCCGGCGCGGTGCAGATTGTGGGCGAGCACGTGGGCATCCTGGGGCGGCTGGAATTCGCGCAGGGCAAGGCGCTGGGCCAGAGCGTAATCGAGCGCTACAGGCGCGGGGAAATTGACGCCGTATACGTGCTGTACAACGAGTTCAAGTCGGTGGTGTCGCAGCGGGTAGTGGTGGATGAGGTCCTGCCCATCGCCCAGATCGGCGCTTCCGGAGTGAGGCAGGCGGAAGAGATGGCGGAGCAAGAGAAGCTGCGCGCGGCAGAAGCCGCGAAATCCGCCGGGGTCAGCATCAGCGAGGCCGACACCAAGGCGATTGACGAGCGCGCGGCCGCCTTCGCCGCCGCCCCCGTGGACTACATTTACGAGCAGCCACCGCAGGAACTGTTCCGCAGCATGCTGCCGCGTTACGTGGAACTGCGCGTGTTTCATACTTTGCTGGAATCGGTGGCGGCGGAGCACGCGGCGCGTATGACCGCCATGGACGCGGCCACCAATAACGCCAGCGAGATGATTGACGCGCTGACTCTGGTCATGAACCGCGCGCGCCAGGCAAAGATTACGAAGGAAATTATAGAAATTGTGAGCGGCGCCGCGGCGCTGTAAAAAGCAGCAATTAGCGCTTGGCAAGTAGCATTGAGCCGGCGGAGAGTGGGCTCGTAGATGGTAGACGGTCCTGCACCCGCCCTGGATGGAGTCAGGCTGAGGAGCTTTAGCCCCGAAGCATCTGACGTGCAGTAACGCAGGACTCCGTGGTGCACGCGAGATCCTTCGCGGCTGAAGCCGCTCGGGATGACGCCAGTCAAAGGAATTGTGGTAGCCCAGGAGACTGGTCGCTGGCTAAATGCTAAGTGCTAATCGCCACGTGCTTGCTGGCAACTGACAACTCGCAACTGGGAACTAATTCATGCCTGAAAACATTGGACACGTAATTCAAATCGCCGGTCCGGTAGTGGACGTGCAATTCGAAGAGACCAAGTTACCGCCCATCTACCAGGCAGTGCGAGTGGTGGGCGACGGCTTCAACACGCCGATGAAGATCAACGTCATCCTGGAAATCGAACAGCACCTGGGCGAAGGCCGCGCCCGCTGCGTGGCCATGGAGCCCACCGACGGCATGGTGCGGGGGATGAAAGCCATTGACCTGGGCGAGCCCATCACCGTGCCGGTGGGCGCGGGCACGCTGGGCCGGGTGATGAACGTGATTGGCGAACCGGTGGACAACCTGGGCCCCATACAGGCCAAGCAGCGGCTGCCTATTCACCGCCCGGCCCCGGCCTTCGACGAGCAATCCACCACGGCGGAGATGTTTGAAACCGGGGTCAAGGTAATTGACCTGATCCAGCCGTTTTTGAAAGGCGGCAAGATCGGGCTGTTCGGGGGCGCGGGCGTGGGCAAGACGGTTGTGATCATGGAACTGATCAACAACGTGGCCAAGCAGCACGGCGGCTTCTCCGTGTTTGCCGGAGTGGGCGAGCGCACCCGCGAGGGCAACGACCTGTGGCTGGAGATGAGCGAGTCGGGCGTGATCAAGCCCGGCAAGCCCGAAGAATCGAAGGCGGCGCTGATTTACGGGCAGATGACGGAACCGCCGGGCGCGCGGCTGCGGGTGGCGCTGACCGGGCTGACCGTGGCCGAATACTTCCGCGACGTAGAAGGCTCGGACACGCTGCTGTTCATTGACAATATTTTCCGCTTTACCCAGGCGGGCTCGGAGGTTTCGGCGCTGCTGGGCCGCATGCCCAGCGCCGTCGGCTACCAGCCCAACCTGGCCACGGAAATGGGCGAGCTGCAGGAGCGCATCACTTCGACTAAGAAGGGTTCAGTCACCTCGGTGCAGGCGATTTATGTGCCGGCGGACGACCTGACCGATCCGGCGCCGGCCACCACCTTCGCCCACCTGGATGCCACCACGGTGCTGTCGCGGCCGCTGACTGAAATCGGCATTTACCCGGCGGTAGACCCGCTAGGCTCCACTTCGCGCATTCTCGACCCGCGTATTGTCGGCCAGGAGCACTATGACGTAGCGCAGGGCGTGAAGAAGGTGCTGCAGACCTATAAAGATCTGCAGGACATCATTGCCATCCTGGGCATTGACGAGCTCAGCGAGGACCAGAAGCTGATCGTGGCCCGGGCGCGCAAGATGCAGAAGTTCCTGTCGCAGCCCTTCCACGTGGCGGAACAGTTCACCGGTCTGCAGGGACGGTACGTGAAGATCCAGGACACGGTGCGCAGCTTCAAGGAGATTCTGGAGGGCAAGCACGACGACATCCCGGAGCAGGCTTTTTACATGAAAGGCGACATTGACGAAGTGCTGGAGCACGCCGGTAAGCTGAAGGCGGCAGCAGCGTAAAGGCAGGTGTCAGTTGCCAGTGGCCAGCTGGTTCGTGGGGGCTGCGAGCTGAGGTGCCCGATTGAGAATTGCGATGGGGCAGTGGTTTTCTGATAACTGCGTGCGGTGAGCTGGTACCTGGGAACTGAGAACCGAGAACTGATTTTTCTGAGAACTGAGAACGGAGAACCAAGAACTGATTGGCGGATAGCATCCAACTCGAGATTGTGACCCCGGAACGCCTGGTGGTGCGGGACACCGTGGTCGAGGTGCAAATTCCGGGCAAAAACGGGTACCTGGGAGTATTGCCGGGTCACGCGCCCCTGATCACCGAATTGAGCGTGGGGGAGATCAGCTATCGCATCAACGGCTTCAGCCATTATCTGGCAGTCGCGTGGGGCTTCGCGGAAGTGCTGCCCACGCGGGTTACCATCCTGGCAGAAACCGCCGAACGCGCCGAGGATATCGACGTGGAGCGCGCCCGGCGGGCCAAAGAACGCGCCGAACAGATGCTGCACAGCACCGACCCCAACACCGATTTCGCGCACGCCCTAGAGGCGCTGAAGCACGCGGAAGTGCGGTTGGATGTGGCGGGGAAGCGGGGAGCCGTGGCGGGGACGTAGCTGCTGGTTGCTAGTACCCAGTTGTCCAACTTTCCGAATTTAAGCCTTCGTCGTAATTGCAAAACCCCAACCACTCGCTTCCCTGACGCTCCCTCCCCGAGCCTGCTACACTTTTAAGTTTCGTCCGCGAGTGGTGAGGCCAGCATGGAGATCAAGACGGTCGGCGTGGTGGGGGCGGGCACCATGGGCAACGGCATTGCCCACGTCTTTGCCAGCCATGGATACCAGGTGGTGCTGTGCGATGTAGAGCAGCGCTTCCTGGAGCGCGCCCTGGGCACCATCAGCAAGAACCTGGACCGCGAGGTCGCCAAGAACAAGATCACGGCTGACGACCGCAGCGCCGCCCTGGCGCGCATTCAGCCGGTAACCGAGCGGCAGCGGATGGGGAGCTGCGATTTCGTGGTGGAAGCGGCCACCGAGAAGTTCGAAATCAAGGCGCAGCTTTTCCGCGAGCTGGACCAAATATGCCGACCGGATGTGGTCCTGGGCTCGAACACCTCTTCCATTTCGATCACCAAGCTGGGGGCGCTGACCAAGCGCCCGCAGCAGGTGATCGGTATGCACTTTTTCAATCCGGTGCCGGTAATGAAGCTGGTGGAGGTGATTCGCGGCCTGGCCACATCGCAGGAAACTTACGAAACGGTGCGCGCGCTGGCCGTCAAACTGGACAAGACGCCGGTGGAGGTCAACGACGCTCCCGGCTTCGTTTCCAACCGCGTGCTCATGCCGCTGCTCAACGAAGCCATGTACGCGGTGATGGAAGGAGTGGCCACACCGCAGGCGGTGGATGAGGTATTCAAGCTGGGCATGAATCATCCCATGGGGCCGCTGACCCTGGCCGACTTCATCGGCCTGGACGTGTGTCTGGACATCATGCGGGTGCTGCACGGCGGGCTCGGCGACCCCAAGTACCGGCCCTGCCCGCTGCTGGTCAAAATGGTGGATGCGGGCTGGCTGGGACGCAAATCGGGCCGGGGATTCTATACTTATTCCAGCTGAGGGCCCCTGATGCCAGAAGTTCCAGTGCCGCAAGCCGCCGCCGCTTCCAGCAAACCAAGAGAAACCACCAGCCACACGCCAGAAAACGCGCCCTCGGCTGTCATTGCGGCGCAGCCCGCAGGCAGTGAGCTGCCGTGGTACGCGCTGGCGCTGCTATTGGGGGCGATCAGCGGGTTCTTTGAGGTGGCGCTCGGGGACCTGATGCTGACCGGTTTCCTGGCCCTGTTTTTCTGCATGCTGATGGGTGGGTTGCGTCCGGGGCGGCCGTGGCGGTGGGTGCTGGTGGTGTGCGGCTGCATTCCGCTATCGCGGGTGTTTGCTGCCAATGTGCTGCACATCTACACGGAGCGGGCGCAAATCTATGAAGCCTTTGCCTCCTTCATCACCGGCAACGCGGGCGCTTATGTGGGTTCGCTGGGGCGGCGGCGAGCGGAAGATTTATTCGCCATGATCAAGTCGGGGAAATAGGAGTATTTGGGGGAGGCGCGCCGGACCACGCCTGCGTCCGTTTCGGCCCGCGAAATCCACACCAAGGGTCCACGTTAATCAAGAAGTTACTCCCGGCTGCCGCACACAACCGCTATGCTGCCTACATGGCGGTTACATTAACGGTGCTGGCCAGCGGCAGCCGAGGCAACTGCAGCATCGTAGCCAGCGGGCGCACGCGCATCCTGGTGGATGCAGGGCTTTCCGGGCGC
>DASVBI010000038.1:0-7124 GCA_036375915.1 Terriglobales bacterium
GCGGATCCCGACGGCAACTCGGCGACACTGCAGAACGTCAGGCTCTGGGACTGGCGGGTGCTGCAGGACACGCTTCGGCAGCTACAGGAGATCCGCACCTACTACGACTTTCCCGACATCGACATCGATCGCTACACGGTCGACGGCGCGCCTCGGCAGGTGATGCTCGCGACGCGTGAGTTGAACGTCGACAAGCTGCCGGAGAGCAGCCGCAACTGGATCAATGAGAAGCTGATCTATACCCACGGCTACGGCATCACCATGAACCCGGTCAACGGGTTTACACCCGAAGGCTTGCCTACCCTGCTGCTGAGCAACATGCCGGTGCAGAGCACGGTTTCCGGCCTGAACGTGACCCGTCCCGAGATCTATTTTGGCGAACTGACCAACAGCGACGTTTATGTAAAAACGCGGCAAAAGGAGTTCAACTATCCCCAGGGAGAGAGCAACAGCTTCACCAGCTACCAGGGCACGGGCGGAATTGTGACTGGCGGCTTGTTGCGGCGCATCCTGATTGCCGCCGCTCGCGGGGACCTGGCCAAGCTGCCCTTCAGTGACGACGTGAATAACGGCAGCCGGCTGCTGATGCGGCGCAACGTGCGCGCGCGAGTGGAAGCGCTGGCGCCGTTTCTTACCTACGATCCCGATCCCTACATCGTGGTCGGCGGGGACGGCCGCTTGTACTGGATGATGGACGGGTTCACCACTTCGGATACTTATCCCTATTCGAGCCATTACTTTCTGAACGACGATCGGCTCAACTACATGCGCAATAGCGTGAAGGTGGTGATTGACGCCTACAACGGGACCACCACGTTTTACGCCTTCGATAGCGAAGATCCGATTATCACGGCCTACCGGCGCATGTTTCCCAGCCTGTTCAAGGATGCCTCAGCCATGCCGCCGGAACTGCGCAAGCACGTGCGCTACCCGGAATTGTTGCTCAGCCTGCAGGCGCAAGTGTACGGCCTTTATCACATGACCAACCCGGAGGTGTTCTACAACCGCGAAGATCTGTGGACGGTGGCTAGTGAAGTAGGCATGAATGAGCCTGGGGAGCAGACCACGCAACCGATGCAGCCGAATTTTGTGCTCATGAAACTGCCCGGCGAATCGGGGATGGAGTTTGTGGAGATTCTTCCTTTCACGCCCGCCAATCGCAACAACTTAATCGGCTGGATTGCCGGACGAAGCGACGGCGCCCACTACGGTACTTCGGTGGTCTATGATTTCCCCAAAACGAAACTGGTTGACGGGCCGCTGCAGATCGAAGCGCGTATTGACCAGAACGCGCAGCTCTCCGGGCAATTGACGCTGTGGAATCAGCAAGGCTCGCACGTGCGGCGTGGAAACCTGCTGGTGATTCCGACCGGGCGCGCCCTTCTCTATGCGGAGCCCATCTATCTGCAGGCGCAGCGCAGCCCCATGCCGGAGTTGCGCCTGGTAGTGCTGGCGCTGCAGGACCGGTTGGCATATGGGCCAACGTTCGAATCGGCCATGGCGGGCCTGTTTGGGGGAGCGGCTTCCTCGGCAGTTTCCAGCCCGGCAACAGCGGAAACAGGACAACAGGGGACATTGAAAAGCGCCACAGCACAACCTGGAAGCCAGCGTGATGCTCTGATTACGCAGGCCGCCAGAGACCTTTCCGACTACCAGCGGCTGACCGCGGAAGGCAGGCTCGGCGAGGCGGGGCAGAAGCTCGAACATCTGAAGCGAACCCTTGACCAGTTGAACACGCGCGCCAAATAATGCGGAGCCGGCGCGACGGAATCGCCGCGGGCGAGGGCGCGCGCGCCACAAATGCAGTATGTTCCTTGCGCACAACTACCTGACCAGCAAATTTGTGTCATCTTGCCCCGCGGGAAACTATGAGCAGCGCAGCCGCGGCATGGGGGAGATCGAACTCGTAGTCGCCATTCCCATTCCCCCGGACGTCGGTGGTATGCGGAGCCGCAATGTGGCCGTTGCTATCAAATTGCCCTCCGCCATAGGTCACTGCCGAGGATGGCGAATTCACGTCGGGAGCCTTGAGCAGAAGCAGTTTTCCTGGCCCCATCTTTGTGTCCAGGTGCACACGCACGCGGCCGGAGGCAGCGACGTCCTTATTAATGACGACCACATTCAGCGCACAAATCGGGCAGGCAGTAGTGGCATAGGTGCGGACGTTAGCCGCGGCCTGCGTGTCGGCAGGCAACAAATGCCGCCCAGAAGCGCTGTGAGCAAACAGGTACATGGCATAGTAGAGCGGCTGAGCGATGTTTTCATAGTGCTGGCCGGGCCGAGCGTAGGTGTCAACCGGATTGTACGAGCTGCCACCGGGACGGTAGCTTATGTGGAAGTTGACGCTGGTGAAACCGTCCTCGGCGCCGGAGAAGAGCCAATCGAGCCCCCAGAGCGCGGCAGCAAAGGCGTTGCTCACGCCGGGCATGCCGCCGCAGGAGGCGGAGTTGGTTTCGGCCAGTGCAATAGGCAGCTTGCGTTCGCGGGCGGCTTCGATCCAGGTTTTGGCTTCATCGTTAAAGCGCGTCATCAGGCCCGGAGCCAGCAATTGCGCAACCGTGACCTTGCCGCCGTTGCAGGTCGTGGCGGGGTACTCATGTACGGTCACCAGTTTGAGGTTGGAGGGGCCCACTCCGTCCATGAAAGTGCCTAAGTCGCGCGCATTGCGCCAGCGGCAGCAGGTGGCCGGGCCGATGACCGGGTACTTCCTGGCGGTGGGATTCTGCTGGAAAGCGTGGAAGTAGACGAGGAAATCCTTGACCTGACCGGCGGGCGAGTAGGTCTTGGGCCTGGAAGGTGGACCGAAAAGATCAGGCTCATTGCCGATTTCGAGTCCCAGGACCTGTTCCGGCTTGATTTCGCTTGCGATGCCTTGCGTCACTTCGTTGAGCGCCCATTGACTCGAGTTCTGCTTGAGATTGAGGCCCACGATAAGGCGCCAGCCTGAGGCCTTCGCCGCTTCGGAATAAAGGCGAAAATCAGAGGCGCCGAGGGTGCCTTGGCAGCGGTCGGGATGGGGCGCGGCGGAAGGATTCCAGCAGGTATTATCCTGGCTATTGCCGCCCAGGCGAAGGATGCCCGGACCCAGATTGCGCATGTACTGGAAGAAGCCCTGGTTAGGCGCGCTGGGAGCGCCCAGAGAATATTCGGCGCGGCGGACACCGATTTTGCCGCCCCCGGCGAAGGACTGCAATCCCTGACCGGCGGTGGAAACCTCAAGGCTGAAGCCGACGAAATCCTGGGGGATTTGCCTGCCAAGCGATTTGGTTTGGACGGAAACGGTCGCCAAGGGCGGCTGGGCGGCCAAAGCGGGCACCATGCCGAACCCACAGAGACAGGCTGCGACCCAGAGTGTCGCGCGCAGGGAAGTATTCAGACTGAGGTTTCGCATCGCCGAAGGATACACCGGGCGTCCGTTGATCGCGGGAGCGTCATTGGTCTTGCCGTCTCCGGTGGCCCCAAACCGCCGGACCCTAAACGCATGAGCGGCGGCTGCGCTACCATCGGGCAGGGCTTGCAGGTTGCGGCGGGGCAGGACAACTGCCACCGAAAGGGCGCCCGTGGCGACATTTTTCAGAAAAATTCTGGGGTTCTCAGACACTGAGTCTCCCTGGCGATCACGTGTTCTATGCGGCGCGGTTCGTGCTGAAAATCTATCCCGGGGGCAAGGTGGCCCAACGGCGGCCCGAGTGTCAAATCGAAAAGGCAAGAATGACTGACGGCTGATCATCGAAATCACCCAGAGAACATTGTGGCAGGCCATGGTGGATCCGATTACAAGACCATCCCGCTCTCCTATTAAGGTCCCGGTAAAGGCGCCTGACGCGCCGGCTGCCACCGGTCGCCATCGCTGGGTTATTTGCGCGCTGCTGTTTTTTGCCACCACCATCAACTACATGGACCGGCAGGTGATCGGGATTCTCGCCCCCTACCTGCAACGAATCATCGGCTGGAACGATATTCAGTACGGCTACATCGTCACCGCATTCCAGGCGGCATACGCGCTCGGACTGCTGCTGATGGGCCGGCTCATTGACCGCGTGGGCACCCGCATTGGGTATGCCATCTCCATCGCGGTGTGGAGCTTTTCGGCAATGGGGCACGCGCTGGCGAACTCCGTTTGGGGGTTCGTTACTGCGCGCTTTATGCTCGGGCTGGGGGAATCGGGCAACTTTCCTGCCGGCATCAAGACGGTTGCGGAATGGTTTCCCCGGAAGGAGCGAGCTCTCGCTACCGGCCTGTTCAACGCCGGCTCCAACGTGGGAGCCGTGCTGGCGCCGCTGGCGGTTCCCTGGATCTACCTTCACCTGGGCTGGCGATGGGCCTTCTTGTTTACCGGCTTTTTCAGCGCCGGCTGGCTGATAGCCTGGCTCGTGATTTATCGCCGCCCCGAACAGCATCCGCGGCTTTCCCCGAGCGAACTGGCCCACATCCAGAGCGACCCTGCCGAGCCCCTCGGGAAAATTTCCTGGAAGCAGCTGTTGCCGCATCGCCAAACCTGGGCATTCGCCGCGGCCAAGTTTCTGACCGATCCCATCTGGTGGTTTTACCTGTTCTGGATTCCCTCCTTTCTGCATAGTAAACACGGCCTGACCCTTGTCGAGCTGAGCGCGCCCCTGGTGGTGATTTACGTCATGGCGGATGGTGGCAGCATCGCGGGTGGCTGGCTTTCATCGCGGCTGTTGCAGCGTGGTTGGAGCATTAACCGGGCTCGCAAGATGGCCATGGCCGTTTGCGCCCTGGCGGTGGTGCCGATTGTCTCCGTCTCGCGGGTGGTTCATTTGTGGCCGGCGGTCCTGCTGATTGGCCTGGCCGCGGCGGCTCACCAGGGCTGGTCATGCAATTTGTTTACCCTGGCCTCCGATATGTTTCCCAAGCGGGCGGTGGCTTCGGTTGTGGGCTTGGGAGGATTCGCGGGTGCGGTTGGGGGAATGTTGATCGCCGACGGCGTCGGCCACATCTTGCAGTGGACGCACAGTTATGTGGTGCCCTTTCTGATTGCCGGGTGCGCCTACCTCCTTGCCCTGCTGGTCCTGCATCTGCTGGCGCCGCGCTTGCAGGCCGTGCAGATTGATTCCGCAGCCCGGGGATAATGCGGCTTTCGCCGCGGCTCATGGCTCGAGCTTGAAAATACGCTCCATCAGCAGCCACTTTTCTCCTGGCTGGGCCTGCGGCAGCGGCCGCTGGAACTTCCACATCAGCTCTTCCCATTCGCGCACTTTCGGGTTGGCATGATCGGCCTTGGCCTTGTTTTCGAAGGAGAACTCCGGCCCGGCCTCGAGAATCATAAACAGCCGCGTGCCGAGCAGATAGATTTCTAGATTCTCCACGCCCGCATGCTTGATGCTCTGAGTGATCTCAGGCCAGATCTTCTGGTGATAACGCTTGTACTCGGCGATGAGCGCCGGGTCGTCTTTCAGGTCGAGTGTGAGGCAATAACGTCGCATCATGATCCTTGTGCCTCGGCTCCGGCAACCGCCACCGCCGGGCGGCCCGTCTTTACGGGCTTATATCCCTTCATTGCGAAATAAAGAATGTAGACGTAGCAGATCAGCGGGACGATGAACGCGGTCTGAATGTTGCTGGCGTCGGAGATGCGGCCCATGATGGCGGGGAAGATGGCGCCGCCGATGATGGACATGACCAGCAGCGACGAACCCCGCTTGGTCAGCGGGCCGAGGTTCTTGATGCTGAGAGCGAATATGGTCGGGAACATGATGGAATGAAAGAAGCCGATTACCACCACCGCCCAGACGGGCACGATGCCGGAGGTAATCAGGGCGATGGTGATGCACAGCAGACAGCCCACCGCAAATGCGGAAAGGAGCCGGGGTGCGGCAATGCGCTTCATCATGGCGGAACCGGCGAAGCGCCCAGACATGAAGCCAATCTGGTGACCCAGCAGGTAGTAGGCGGCGAGACGCGCTGTCATCCCGGGAACGGTATGCTGAGCAAAACGGATAACAAAACTGGCCACCCCCACCTGCGCGCCCACGTAAAAGAACTGCGCAATCACACCCCGCACAAGATGGGCGTGGCCGAAGACGCTGTCGGGCGGTGGTTCGGGTGAGGCGGCGCCGGGAGCTTTTTCTGTGACGTCCGGCAGGTGGGTAAAGCGGATCACTGCAGCCATGAAAACAAATATGCCCGCTATGGCAACATAGGGCAGCCTGACGGAGCTCGCTTCCGCGGCACGATAGGCGTGTACCTGGGCCGAGGTCAGGGCCGCCAGTTGACTGGGCGTGTGCTCCACGCCGGTGAGAATGAAGGCGCCGCCGATGAGCGGAGCCATAACCGCTCCCACTGCGTTGAAGGACTGGGCAAAATTCAGGCGGCGTTCGGAACTGCCCGCCGGTCCCAGGATGGTGACATAGGGGTTGGAAGCCACTTCCAGGAAGCTCTGTCCGCACGCCATTACGAACAGTGCCAGCAGAAAATAGCGGTACAGCCCGGCAGCGGAGGCGGGGAGGAACAGCAAGGCGCCGGTCGCACATAGCGCCAGTCCGGTGAGGATTCCCTGCTTATAGCCTATGCGCTCCATCAGCCAGCCGGCAGGAAAGGCGGCGAGGAAATACCCGCCGAAGAAAGCTACCTGGATGAACGAAGACTGGAAATCGCTGAGCCCGAAGGCATCGCGGAAGCGCGGAATCAAAACATCGTTAAGGTTGACTCCCAGCGCCCAGAGGAAAAAAAGGCAGGTGATGAGCGCGAAAGGGACCAGGAACCGCCGCTCCGTAAAGGGAGCAGATTGGTTTGCCAGGCGTGGCCGCGATTCGTTTGTCATCAGCTCGGTCTCAGGTCAAGGCGCGGTCGAGGTGCACGTACCCGCCGTCCACAAACAAGAACTGCCCGGTAGTGTGGCTGGCCAGGGGCGAAAGCAGGAAAAGCACGGTGGCGGCGATCTCTTCCGCTGTGGTCATCCGCTTGCCCAGCGGTATGTGGCTTACGATAGAGCTCAGTTTCTGCCGCGGATCGGGGAAGCCACTGAGCCACTGCTGGTAAAGCGGGGTCATCACCTCCGCCGGAACGACTGCATTCACTCGAACGCCGGCAGAAAGCAATTCGGCTGCCCACTCCCGGGTGAGGGCGAGAATGCCGCCCTTGGCCGCCGCGTAGCCCGAGGT
>DASVBI010000037.1:0-7936 GCA_036375915.1 Terriglobales bacterium
CGCGACTGCAGGGCGTAATCAAGGGAACCGCCAACGGGGAACTGGTGCTGGAGAAAATGATGAGCGACGAGCGGGTGGAGCCGGGCGATCAGCTCCAGACCAGCGGCGGCGACCAGATTTTTCCCAAGGGCCTGCCCATCGGCACGGTCAAGAGTGTTTCTCCCGGACGCGACGTCTTCCTCAAGATCCGGGTTAAGCCGGCAGCCCAACTCAACCAACTGGAAGAGGTGCTGGTCATAACCCAGGTGGTGCAGCGGCAGCCGACGGCGCAGGAGGTGCAAACCTCCATGCGGGCGGCTGACATTCTGGCGGCGCGCCTGCCTTCGGTGCCCGAGAACACGGGAATACCCGCCACCGGCATACCGCTGCCCGCGGGCATGAAGCCGCCCGGCGCCAAACCTGGAGAAACGAAAGCGGCTTCGGGTGTGAAGCCGGGCGCCAAGCCGGCTGCCGGGCCGGCAGGAATCAGGCCCACGCCGCGCGCGAAGCCGGCGGGAGCTGCGGAAGCGCAACTCACGGGCGAGGCAGCAAAGGTTCCGGCGGCGAAGTCAAAGACCCCCGCCGCTGTGCCGGGGGCGCTCCCGGCAGGAGGGACGAGCGGCGCCTCTGCCGGTGTTGCAGCCACGAAGGTGCCGAAGAAGCCGCGTCCGGCAAAGCCGGCGGCCGCAGCCGCCGCGCCGGTTACTACTCCCGAAACAACCCAAAAACAGGCGGGGACAGCCCAGCCCGCGGTAAGCGGCGGCGCGGAGGTTAGCGCACCGGCTGCCCAGCCCCCCGCTCCGCAGCAAAAGAAAGCGCCCGCGGCCACGGAGCAGAACCCGCCCAACGCCCCGCAGGCGGAGACGCCGCAGCCGTGAACGTTTCCTACACTTCCCGGGAACAGATTGAGGTTTACCGCTTCAGCCTGCCGGCCGCCATTCTCATTCCCTTGCTGGCGTTGTTTCTGCAGGCGTTTCTGCCGCAGCGGCTGCACTTTTTTGAAATCTTCGACCTGCCCCTGCTGGTAACGATCTTTCTGTCGGTATCGCGGCGCAACCCGGTTACCGGACTGCTGACCGGCAGCATCATTGGCCTGCTGCAGGACAGCCTCACCCACCAGCCTATCGGCATTTACGGCATCGCCAAGACCGTGGTCGGCTATGGCGCCTCCTCGCTGGGGGTGAAGCTGGACGTGGAAAATTCCGGCTCGCGGTTTCTGCTGGTGTTCGGGTTTTACATCGTGCACCAGATCATTTACCTGGTGGTGGCGCGGGGCATGGTGGGCCAGGATTTAGCCTGGCGCTGGGGACACATGGCTTTTGCCGGCTTTGCCAATGCCGTCCTGGGCGTGCCCCTGTTCATGATCCTGGATCACTTCAAGCAGCGAGGGTGAGGGAATTGATGAATGAAGAATTAACTGAGAACCGAGAACTAACTGACAACTGACCACTGGCCACTGGCCACTGCTCTTCATGAACCGCGACGACCGAATACCGCAGCTTCGGCTCACGTTTATCCAATACGTGATCCTGGGGGTGTTCCTGACCCTGGGCTTCGGTTTGTGGCGTCTGCAGGTGATGAGCAGCCAGTATTACGATGAACTGGCGCAGCGCAACCGCATCCGCACGGTTCCCATTCTCGCTCCCCGGGGCAAGATTTTTGACCGTGAAGGGCGCATCATCGTAGACAACTACCCCTCCTTCACGGCGCTGCTGCTGCGCGACCAGTCACGCGACATTGATGCCGACGTAGAGAAGATCGCTGCCGGGCTGCACATGTCGCCCGATGATGTGCGTGAGCGCATCCGCAAGTTCCGCCACATGCCGCAGTATCAGCCCATCTATCTGAAAGACGACATCACTCCTGACGAGCTGGCGTTCATTGAGGCCCACCGCACCGAACTGCCCGAACTGGAAACCATCATGGCGCACCGCCGCCTGTACCCGCGCCGCGGCTTCATGGCGAACCTGGTCGGCTATGTGGGCGAGGTCAGTGAGGACATGCTCAACCAGCCGCAATGGGAGCTTTATAGCCCCGGCGACGTGGTGGGCAAGTCCGGGGTGGAGCTCTACTACAACGACATGCTGATGGGCAAAAACGGCTCGCGGCGGGTGATTGTCAATAGCCTGGGGAAGGAAGTAAAGCCGCTGGACGAAGTGCCCGCCGTGCCTGGCCAGCCCATAAAGCTGACCCTGGATATTGACCTGCAAATCGCGGCCGAGCAGGCGCTGGGGGACCGCAACGGCGCGGTCGTGGCCATGGACCCGCGCAACGGCGAGATTCTGGCCATGGTCAGCCGTCCCACCTTCGATCCCAACGATTTCGCGGTGCGCATTTCGAAGGAAAACTGGACCCGGCTGGTGACCGATGAGAACCACCCCCTGCTCAACAAGGCCATCCAGGCGCAGCTGGCGCCAGGCTCGGTATTCAAGATCATCATGGCCACCGCCGGGCTGCAGGAGGGTATAGCCCAGGACCTGAAGGTCAATTGCCAGGGCGGCGCCGTGTTTTACGGGCGCTACTTCAAATGCTGGGTGACGGCCGAGCACCGCGTGCATGGCGCAGTGGACATCAGCAAGGCCATTTATCAGTCCTGCGACGTTTTCTTTTACACCCTGGCGCAGAAGCTGGGCATCGAGCGCATTGCCAGGTGGGCCACCAACTTCGGCTTGGGCCAGAAGACGGGAATTGACCTGCCCCAGGAAGCCTCTGGGGTTATGCCCTCCGAGGAGTGGAAGATCAAGAACTTCCACCAGAAGTGGTTCCCCGGCGAGACCGTTTCCGTGGGCATTGGCCAAGGCGCGGTAGCGGTAACCCCCATCCAACTGGCGCGTGCCATCGGCGCCATCGCCAGCGAGGGGGCGCTGGTGCGGCCCCATGTCGCCTTTCCCAGCCAGCTTCCGGCTTATTACCGCCAGATCATGGATTACAACCAGGAAACGCACGTGCCCATTGACCCCAAGAACTGGGAGATCATCACCGACGCCATGGCCAACGTGCCCACCGCGATGGGAACCGCCAACAGCGCCCACTTGGAGGGAATTGACTTTGCCGGTAAGACGGGCAGCGCCCAAACCATGAGCAACGCTCTGGCGCAGCGCATGGGTCACGCGCACTCCATGAAGGACAATGCCTGGTTCGTGGGCGTCGAGCCCAGGCGCAATCCCAGCATCGTAGTGGCGGTCCTGTTTGAGGGCGGTGAGCACGGCCAATTTGCCGGGCGCATTGCCGCCCAGGTGGTCAAGGCTTATGTGGAGAAGCAGCGGCGGCTTCCCATCAAGGTGGCGGGGGGAAACAGGTCCGGCCGGGTGGAAGTGGCGGCGGTGTGGAACGCGCCCCATGGCGAGGACGCAGATGACATTCAGGGCGGGCGGTTTTACGTGGATGCGCCGCGGATGGCGCTGCGGCGGGCCAAGGCAGCGCCGGGCGAACCAGTGGAGAGGGCTGCGGCCAGATCGCGGGCGAGGGCGCTCGCGCCACAAGAAAGCGCCCGGCCAGCGCTAGGTTTGGCTGTGCCGACCAGGTAAGGTTCCAAAGTGGAGGTTTCAAGGATTCGCAGGTTTCAAAGTTTCGAGTTTCGGTTTTTCTGAACTGAGGGCTGATAGCTGATAGCTGAGAGCTGGCAACTGAGAACAAAACTGGTACTGGCAACTGGCCACTGACAACGTTTTATGGCACGCAACGTCTCATACCGCGATTTTGACTGGCTGCTGTTCGCCTTCGTGCTCCTCATCTGCGCCCTGGGAGTGCTGGAGATCTACAGCGCCACATATCACACCAAGTTCGCGGGCGTGCACATCAAGCAGATGTACTGGATCACAGCGGGGATCGTTGCCATGTTTCTGGTCAGCCTGCTGGACTACCAGTTACTGCTGGACAACGTGCACTGGATGTACCTGGTTTCCATCGGCTCACTGCTGGCGGTTCTGACCTTTGGGCAGAAGTATTTAGGGGCGCGCCGCTGGATCAAGTTTCCGGGCGGGCAGCACTTCCAGCCCTCGGAGTGGGTCAAGCTCATACTTATCCTGGCGGTGGCCAAGTACTTTGCCGATGCGCGGCGGAGTGAATTGTCTTTCTTTGACCTGATCAAGGCTGGACTGCTGGTGGGTGTGCCTATGCTGATGGTTCTGGCCCAGCCCGACCTGGGGACGGCCCTGACCTACATGCCCATTGCCCTGATGGGGATTTATCTGGGCGGGCTGCGGGCCAAACATGCCGGCATAATCCTGCTGGCGGCGGCCATGGCCATGCCGGCGGCCTGGCACGTGCTCAAGCCCTACCAGCGCGACCGCCTGACCAGCTTTATGCAGCCCGAGGCTGACCGCCAGGGGTCGGGCTACCAGGTGATTCAATCCAAAATTGCGGTAGGGGCCGGCGGCATTTGGGGCCGGGGTTTTGCCAAGGGCACCCAGACCCACGGCATGTTCCTGCCCGTCCCTCAGACTGACTTCATTTTTGCCGCTTTTGCCGAAGAACATGGTTTTGTGGGCGCGATGGGGGTACTGCTGCTATACTTCATGGTGTTGATGCGCCTGATCCAGAACGCGCAAACGGCGCCCGACCGTGCCGGAGCGTTCGTGGTCATGGGTGTGGTGGCGGTGCTAACCTTCCACATCCTCATCAACATAGGGATGGTGGTCGGCTTTATGCCGGTCACCGGTATACCTCTGCCGCTGATGAGCTACGGCGGTTCGTCGGTGTTGTTTACGTTTCTGGCGCTGGGTATCGTGATGAATATTCGCATGCGCCGGTTCGTGAATTAGAGTGCATTGGTAGCAGGGGTTAAGGGCCACGCCGTGGGGCGTGGCAGGTTTCAAGATTTGCCACATTACGAGAGCCCTCGCGTTAAAAGGGCACTTTGCCGGCCCAACAGAGGCCGGACAGGATTGCAGCGGAAAGCACCGGGCGGCTAACGGCCCCCTCCCTTTGGCAGTTACTGGCCCTGGGGCCAGGCGGAGAGAGCGGTCACAAACCCGGTGACAGCGTGTTATAGGTGCAACGATTTCTGAGCTTAAGACAAGACTGCAGTGCGCGGGTGTTCCTCCCGGGCCTTGTCGTCCTCTGTTCCTAGCTGCCTATATCGCCAATCCTTCCTTCTCTGTCTAGGCGCCGGACAAATGTGCTTCCTCAGGAAGCACATCCGGAGTCAGCATGACAAAAGAACTATTTGTTTCCACCACCCCGCATGAAACCAAAGTGGGGATCGTAGAGGATGACCAGCTCGCGGAAGTTTATTTCGAACGCGAAAATGAATACACCTTAGCCGGTTCCATTTACAAAGGACGGGTTACCCGCGTGCTACCCGGCATGCAGTCGGCCTTTGTAGATATCGGCCTGGAACGGGACGCGTTTCTGTACGTTTCCGATTTCTTCGAATTGCAGGACGAAGAAGGGGAATTTCAGGAGATCACGGTGCCTCGGCAGCAGTTCGAGGCGCCTTCGGTAATGGACGGGGAGGAAGTGGCGGAATCGCCGCTGGAACCGCTGCCCGGCCCGGAAGGTCAGCCTCAGGTGGCGGCGGAAGCGGCTGCCGAGCAGCCCTCCGCGGGCGGGCCCCGCGACAACGAGGGCGGACGCGGCTGGCGCAACCGGCGCCGCCGTCGCGGACGCCGCGGCCGCTCCCTGCCCGAGTCCAAATTTTCCCGCGGGCCCGAATCCCACCCCTCAGCTCCGGCGGAGCCCGCGAGCGAAAGCCGGGAGCCCCGGGAGCCCCGCGAGAGCCGCGAGCCGCGCGAGAGCCGCGAGCCCCGGGAGCCCCGGGAGAGCCGTGAGCCGCGCGAGAGCCGTGAGCCCCGCGAGAGCCGGGAGCCGGTGTATGAACCCATCATCCTGCCCGGCGAATCCATTTCCAAGTACCAGAACCGGGCTCGTCCGGTTCCCCCCGCGCCGGAACCGGAATCGCGCTCGCGTGCCGCGGAGGCCGCTCCCGTGTATGGGAGTGCCGCCACCGAAGAAGAGCATGCGCGCGCCGCAGAGGAGCGCCAGGAATCAGAAGAGCGCGACGAGCGGCGCTTTGAACAGATGAACGTGGCCGCCGTGTTTGGTGGCGAGGCCGCGGAGCGCGAGCCGGCGCGGCAGGAGGAAGAACCCCAGCCGCCGGCCCGCCTGGAAGAGCCGCAGGCGGAAGAATCGCGCCATTCTTTCGGCCGCCACGAGCAGGAGACGCACGCTTCCGAGCTTTCCGCTCACACCATGGAGGAAGAAGAAATCGAGGACGAGGAGAGCGACATGCCCTCCTTCGCCGAAGAACTGGAAGATACCGACTTCGAGGAACTGGAAGAGGAGACGCATGAAGCGGGCGGCCTGCATGAGCCCGAGCACAACCACATCGGCAATGGAGTTGAACTGACCGAGGCGGTTGAGGAGGCGGACGCGGAGCGTGCCGCGTTTGCGGAAGAGTTTGCCGAGAACGGGGAGGCTGAGGCGGAAGCCGGAGCCGCCGAGACCAGCGAAACCGAAATGACGGCTGAGACTCAGCCGCAGGAAGGGGAAATGGAAGCGCGCGCCGAAGTGCGGGCGCCCGCCGGAACCGCCGGCTATCAGCAACGCGCCGAGCGCCCCGCCTGGGGCGAACGCCGTGGTGGACGCCGCATGGGACGCCGTTTCCGCCGCCGCGAGCCGCAGCGCGCTCTGCCCGCCATTACTGACCTGCTGAAGGAAGGCCAGGAGATCCTGGTGCAGATCGCCAAAGAGCCCATTGGCAAAAAGGGCGCCCGCATCACCAGCCACATCGCTCTGCCCGGCCGTTTCCTGGTTTACATGCCCACGGTGAACCACATCGGTGTTTCCCGCAAAATCGCTTCCGAGGAGGAGCGCCAGCGGCTGAAGCGCATCGTGCTCAGCGAGCGGGAAAACGGGCACGGCGGTTTCATCGTGCGCACCGCCGCCGCGGCCGCCGATGAGAATGAACTGCGGGCTGACATCCGCTTCCTCAAGAACCTGTGGAACGAAATCAAGCACCGCGCGGAGAGCAGCAAGTCTCCAGCGCTTATCTACCACGACCTGAACCTGGTGGAACGCATTCTGCGCGACCAGGTGACGCAGGATTTCTCCCAGATCTGGCTGGATAACGAGCAGGAATATGAGCGCGTGGTGCGCTTTGTTGGCCGCTTCCAGCCGGCGCTGGCCAAGCGGGTCAAACTCTACAGCAAGAGCACGCCGCTGTTCGAGCAGTTCGGACTGCAGGATGAAATCAACAAGGCGCTCAAGTCCAAGGTGTGGCTCAAGAGCGGCGGCTACATCGTGATCAACCAGACGGAAGCGCTGGTGGCCATTGACATCAACACCGGCAAGTACGTGGGCAAAACCACGCGGCTGGAAGACACCATCGTCAAGACCAACGTGGACGCAATCAAGGAGATCGTGCGCCAGATTCGCCTGCGCGACCTGGGCGGCATCATCGTGATTGACTTCATTGACATGGATGAGCGCCGCAACCGGCAGAAGGTCATGCAGGCGCTGGAAGAGGCGCTGCGCTCCGACCGCGCCCCCTCCAAGGTGCTGCAGTTCAACGATTTCGGGCTGGTGGCCATCACTCGCAAGCGGGTAAAGCAGTCCATGGAGCGCACCCTGGGCTCGCCCTGCCCCTACTGCACCGGCACCGGCTTTGTGAAGGCGGTGACCACGGTGTGCAACGAGATTTACACCGAGATGCGCAAGATCGCCAAGCAGCTGGAGCGGCCGGATGTGATGTTGCGCGTCAACCCGGAAGTGGGCAAGGCGCTCAAGGCAAGCAACGGGCGCTGGCTCACCGAACTGGAAGAGCTGACCGGGCGCAGCGTGATCGTGAAGACCGATCCCACGCTGCACCAGGAGCAGTTCGACATAGATTAGAACGATTCAGATCCCGGTGATTTGAGGGCCGCAACTTCGGTTGCGGCTTTTTTTCAGGTACGTGCCAAGTATCATCGGCTGGATTCTCCCACTACTTTCAGGGGTACTCCCTTTTTCATTCTCA
>DASVBI010000033.1:0-19012 GCA_036375915.1 Terriglobales bacterium
CGGTGGTCAGCAAACCGGCCTCAGCCCACCCGCCACGAAGGGATTGGAAATAGAAACAGCAGGACGCGATGCGGACTTGGCATCGCGCCAAGATTTGAACTGGCCACTGGCAACTGACCACTGGCCACTGGTTTTGCAAACGGAGGAACACCTTGTATCGTTCAAGCCCTTTTGACATGGCCAACCCCATCGCCGACTTTGACGCCATCAAGATCAGCATCGCTTCGCCGGAAAAGATTCGCAGCTGGTCGCATGGGGAAGTTACCAAGCCCGAAACCATCAATTACCGCACCTTCAAGCCGGAGCGGGATGGCCTGTTCTGCGCCCGCATCTTCGGGCCGGTAACCGACTGGGAGTGCCTCTGCGGCAAGTACAAGCGCATGAAGCACCGCGGCGTCATCTGCGATAAGTGCGGCGTCGAAGTCACCCTCTCCAAGGTACGGCGCGAGCGCCTGGGCCACATTGAGCTGGCTTCGCCCTGCTCCCACGTGTGGTTCTTCAAGGGCCTGCCCAGCCGCATCGGACACCTGCTCGACATCTCCCTGCGCGACCTCGAATCCGTCCTCTACTTCGAGGCCTACGTGGTGGTGGATACCGGCGATGCCGGGGTCAAGGAAGGCGAGGTCATCAAGGACGAGGCCAAGTTCCGCGAACTGGACCAGCAGTTCCGCGCCACCGGCTTCAAGGCCATGATGGGCGCCGAAGCCATCAAGGAACTGCTCAAGCGGGTGGAGGTCGAGGAGCTTTCCAGCGAACTGCGCGAGAAGATGAAGAACGAGACCTCGATGCAGAAGCGCTTGAAGTACGCCAAGCGCCTGAAAGTGGTCGAGGCCTTCCGCAAGAGCGGCAACAAGCCGCAGTGGATGATTCTGGACGTGATTCCGGTCATTCCGCCGGAGCTGCGCCCCCTGGTGCCTCTGGATGGCGGCCGCTTCGCCACCTCCGACCTGAACGACCTGTATCGCCGCGTCATCAACCGCAACAACCGGTTGAAGAAGCTCATGGACCTGCACGCGCCTGAGGTCATCGTGCGCAACGAAAAGCGCATGCTGCAGGAGGCGGTGGACGCGCTGTTTGATAACGGCCGCCGTGGCCGTGTGCTGCGCGGAGCCAACAACCGCCCCCTCAAGTCGCTTTCCGATACGCTCAAAGGCAAACAGGGCCGCTTCCGCCAGAACCTGCTGGGCAAGCGCGTGGACTACTCCGGCCGCTCCGTGATCGTGGTCGGCCCCGAGCTCAAGCTGCACCAGTGCGGCCTGCCGAAGAAAATGGCCCTGGAGCTATTCAAGCCCTTCATCTATCACCGCCTGGAGCAGACCGGCCACTGCACCACCATCAAGCAGGCCAAGGAAATGGTGGAGCAGCAGGACTCCATTGTCTGGGACATCCTGGAAGAGGTGATTAAGGACCATCCGGTGCTGCTCAACCGCGCCCCCACCCTGCACCGCCTGGGCATCCAGGCTTTTGAACCGGTGCTGGTGGAAGGCAAGGCCATCAAGATTCACCCCCTGGTCTGCACCGCTTTCAACGCTGACTTTGACGGCGACCAGATGGCGGTCCACATTCCGCTCTCGCCCGAGGCCCAGGTGGAGGCGAGCGTGCTGATGCTCTCTTCCCACAATATTCTCTCGCCCGCTTCCGGCCAGCCCATTACCGTGCCCACGCAGGACATGGTGCTGGGAATCTACTACCTGACCAAGGCCAAGCCGGGCGCCAAGGGTGAAGGACGCGCCTTCGCCAACATCGAAGAGGTGCTGCTGGCGCTGGAAATGGGAGAAGTGGAAACCCTCACCCCCATCCGCCTGCGCCACACCGGCGAGGTCATGGACCTGGCCAGCGCTTACGACGACCAGGACATTCCCCACGCGGAGCCGCAGCACTACGAGCGGCAGTTCATCAACACCACCGTGGGCCGCGCCATTCTCAACGACCACCTGCCCAAGGGCATGCCCTTTATCAATGGCCTGCTCAAGAAGAAGGGCGTGGGCGGCCTGGTCACCTATGGCTACCTGCGCTTCGGCCTGGAGACCACGGTCAAGATGCTCGACCAGATCAAGGAGCTGGGCTTCCGCTTCGCCACCCGCGCCGGTTTGTCCATCGGCATTGACGACATGGTCATCCCCGAGAACAAGAAGGGCGTGGTGAAGGATGCTGAAAAGCAGGTGGTGTCCGTGCAGCAGCAGTATCTGGACGGCGCCATCACCAACGGCGAGCGCTACAACAAGGTGATTGAAATCTGGTCCGCCATCACCGAGCGCGTGGCTGACGAGATGTTCAGCGAAATGGAGCAGCAGGACAAGGCCGGGGTCATCAACCCGATTTACGTGATGGCCGATTCCGGCGCCCGCGGTTCCAAGCAGCAGATCCGCCAGCTTTCCGGAATGCGCGGCTTGATGGCCAAGCCTTCGGGCGAAATCATCGAAACCCCAATCACCGCCAACTTCCGCGAAGGACTGACCGTGCTGCAGTACTTCATTTCCACCCACGGCGCACGCAAGGGCCTGGCGGATACGGCGCTCAAGACCGCCGATTCCGGCTACCTAACCCGCCGGCTGGTGGACGTGGCGCAGGATGTCATTGTCAGCGAAAACGATTGCGGCACGGTGGACGGCATCTACGTGACCTCGATCGTGGAAGCGGGCGACATCATCGAGCCGCTGCGCGACCGCATCGTGGGCCGCGTCTCCCTGGAGAAGATCAAGGACTACGAAGGCAACACCATCGTGGACATCAACCAGGAGATCACGGAAGAGCTGGCGGCTGCCATCCAGGCGGCCGGCATCGAGCGCGTCAAGATCCGCTCCGTGCTCACCTGCGAATCCAAGCGCGGCGTCTGCGTGGCCTGCTACGGCCGCAACCTCGCTTCCGGACGCCTGGTGGAACTGGGCGAAGCCACGGGAGTAATTGCCGCGCAGTCCATCGGCGAGCCCGGCACCCAGCTCACCATGCGTACCTTCCACATCGGCGGTACGGCTTCCCGAGTCTCCGAGCAGTCGCGCCTGGAGGCAAAGAACAACGGCATCGTGCGCTTCATCAACCTGCAGACGGTGCAGTCCAAGGTGGGCGACCTGGTGGTCATGAACCGCAACGGGTTCATCGCTATCGTGGACGAAAAGGCCCGTGAAAAGGAACGCTACTCCGTGGTCTACGGCGCCAAGCTGAAGGTCAAGGAGGGCGACCAGGTACAGCTCGGCCAGGTAATGGTGGAGTGGGATCCTTACACCTTCGCCATCCTCACCGAAATTGGCGGCCCGGTACAGTTCAAGGACCTGCAGGAAGGTTTGACCCTGCACGAAGAAGTGGATGAGGTCACGGGCTTGTCGCGCCTGGTGGTCACCGATTCCCCGGATGAGAAACGCCAGCCGGCCATCGTGATCAAGGGCAAGACCAGCAAGCGCTACCTCATGCCTTCCCGCGCCCACCTTATGGTGCAGGACGGCGACACCGTCTTCCCCGGCGACGTGCTGGCCAAAATCCCGCGTGAAACCACCAAGACCAAGGACATCACCGGCGGTCTGCCCCGCGTGGTGGAATTGTTCGAGGCCCGTAAGCCTCGCGAAACCGCGGTCATCAGCGAGATTGATGGCCTGGTCCGCTTCGGTGAAATCAGCAAGGGCCAGCGCAAAGTCTACGTGGCGGCCGACAATGGCACGGAGAAGGAGTACTCGGTGCCGCGCGGCGTGCACATCAACGTGCAGGAAGGCGAGCGCGTGCGCGCCGGCGAGCCGCTCATGGATGGCCCGCTCAACCCGCACGACATTCTCGCTGTGCTGGGGGAAAAGGAACTGCAGGCTTACCTGGTGAACGAAATCCAGGAAGTCTACCGGCTCCAGGGCGTCAACATCAGCGACAAGCACATTGAGGTCATCGTGCGCCAGATGATGCGCTGGGTCAAAGTGGAAGACGTGGGCGACACCCAGTTCCTGCTCGAGCAGCAGGTGGACAAGTTCCGCTTCCGCGAGGAGAACGAGCGCACCATCATGCAGGGCGGCAAGCCGGCTACCGGCAGGCCGCTGTTGCTGGGCATCACCAAAGCCTCGCTTTCCACCGAATCCTTCATCTCTGCCGCCTCCTTCCAGGAGACGACACGCGTGCTCACCGAGGCATCCATTCAAGGAGCCGTGGATCACCTGCGCGGGCTGAAGGAGAACGTGATTGTCGGCCGCCTCATCCCGGCGGGAACCGGCATGGAGTACTACCGCAACGTCAAGCTCTCTCCCGAGCTGGAGGAAGCTGCTGCCAAGGTCCAGGAGGAAGTCTCGGCTGCCTACGAGGAAGCCGAACGCGCCCTGGAGCTGCTGCGGCACGAAGGCGAGACCGAGGAGCTGGCCGCGGAGTAATCCGTTCACAGTACCGAGGGGCGACCCGGCACGAGTCGCCCCTTAAATTTTTCAACGCTTTGTTTTGAAGTACATGCACGCAAGTCCCGAGCGGCCGTTGCCGTCCAGCCAGCCCGCCATCATGGCCCAACGGCACCACCCGGCCCGATTGCGTCCCGGGCAGTACGGGCATACCCTTATCAGGGTAATGTGGAGCTTTATCCGCCTTTTGCGCCGTGCCATCTGGCGTGCGGTTCAGCACGACGCCTTTACCATGGCCAAAGCGGCCGCCTATTCCGCTATTCTCACTCTCTTCCCCGCCTTGCTGGTGGTTGGGGCCGTGCTTGCCACCTCCCATCACACCGCGCCCTTGTTGCGGGAGATCTCCTATGCGGTGGGCAAGATTCTGCCCACCGGCAGCGCCACCGCGGTGGCCTACCTGAAAGGCGCCACCAGCCGCCCGGTGGGCCTGCTCATTACGACGTCGCTGATCACCCTATGGACCGCTTCCGGCGTCATGGTCTCCTGGATGGAAGGCTTTCGCAATGCCTACCAGCTGCCCAAAACCTGGGGCCTGCTGAAGGAGCGCATGATCGCCTTTGGCTTGGTGATTATGGCCGGCATCCCCATGCTGTTCGCCACCATCCTGGTCGCCTTTGGCACCCAGATCGAAACCCGCGTGATCTTCTACGTCGGGCACGCTTACGGTCCGTACGTGCTCATAATGTGGACCCTGATCCGCTGGACCATCGCCATTCTGACCAGCATCGCCGTGCTGGCGCTCATCTACCACCACGCCGTGCCTCGCACCCAGCCCTGGCACACCGTGCTTCCCGGCGCCTGCCTGGGTACGGCTGCCTGGTTTGCCGCCACCATGGCTTTCGGCTGGTATTTGCGGCACTACGCCGAATACAGCATCCTGTACGGCTCCCTCGGTATTGCCATTGCACTGCTGGTGTGGATGTTCATGGTTTCGGTCATCGTCGTGGTGGGCGCGGAAATGAATGCCATGCTCTTCCCCCGCTGTCTGAACCTGAAGGACCGTCCGGCCCAACACCGCGAGCCGGAAGTGTACGTGCGCTGACATGGCTTCTAGCTTCTGGCTCCTAGCTACTAGCGGGTGCCCCACATTTGGCCGCGTAATCCGAAGCCGATTTTTCGATAAATCTGTGGCGGCCAAATGTGGGGCGGCGCGTGCGGCAACTGTGGGCACCCTGGCGGTTCAAGAACCAGTTGCAAAATCCGCCTGCTTTCCCCAACAATGTGGAGCATGCATCTCTTAGTCGCCCTGTGCCTTCCCCTGGAGTACCCGCGTGGATAAAACCGAGGCTCCGGAACTTCTGGAAACAATGACGGCGCAGGCGGAAGCCGGCGGCAAAAACGGCGCCAGCCCTGCCGCCGAACGCCGCGCCAAGATCATCTGCACCCTGGGTCCTTCCTCTAATTCCGAGGCCATGATCCGCGAACTGCTGGGCGCGGGCATGGACGTGGCCCGGCTCAACTTCTCCCATGGCACCCACGAAGAGCATGCGCGGATGATTGAGCGCGTGCGTCGTGCGGCGGAGAAGGAAGACCGCACTGTGTGCATCCTGCAGGACCTGCAGGGGCCCAAGATGCGCACTGGCCGCCTGAAGTACCGCACGCCGGTGGCCCTCAAAACTGGCTCGCGCGTCACCATTACGCCCCGCGACGTGCCCGGCACCACCTCCGTGATTTCCACCACCTTTCAGGACCTGGCGCGGGAGGTGACCACGGGCTCGCGCATCCTGCTTTCCGACGGCCTCATCGAGCTCCGGGTCAAGGCCCTCCGCAATGACGATGTGGAATGCGAGGTGGTGAACGGCGGGCTGCTGGCCGAGCACCAGGGCATCAACCTGCCCGGCGCCGTGCTCAGCGTGCCCTCGCTCACGCAGAAGGATTACAAGGACCTGGAATTTGGCCTGGAGCACGGCGTGGACATCGTGGCCGTCTCCTTTGTGCGCTGCGCCGAAGATGTGCGCCGGGTCAAGCGCCTCATCGGCGAACGCAAGAGCGATGTGCCCGTCATCGCCAAGCTGGAAAAACCGCAGGCGCTCGAGGATCTGGACAATATTTTGGAAGTGGCCGACGCGGTAATGGTGGCGCGCGGCGACCTGGGCGTGGAAATGCCGCCGGAAACCGTGCCCATTATTCAGAAGAATGTGATTCGCCGGGCCTCTGACTTCCGCAAGCCCGTCATCACCGCCACCCAGATGCTGGAATCCATGATCGAGAACCCGCGTCCCACGCGGGCCGAGGCCAGCGACGTGGCCAACGCGGTTTTTGACGGCACCGACGCGGTCATGCTCTCCGGAGAGACGGCCAGCGGTCGTTATCCCCGGGAAACGGTCACCATCATGGCCCGCATCGTGGTGGAAGCGGAAACCCACCTGCGCCAGTCAGAGCCCCCGCGCCGCCGCCGCGAGCACCGCGCCAGCTTCTCCATTGCCGAAACCATCTGCGAATCCATTGCGCACGCCGCGCAGGACGTGAAGATGCGAGCCATTGCCGTGTTCACCGATACCGGCAACACCGCCCGCCTCATCTCCAAGCATCGCCCTCGGGTGCCCGTGTTTGCCTTCACCCCCTTTGCCGAAGTCGGCAACCGCCTCAACCTGCTTTGGGGCGTGCAACCGGTCGTGCTGCCGCAGGCCGCACGCTCTTCTGAGGAAATGGTGCAGGGCGCGGAGCGGCAATTGCTGCAATTGGGCAAAGTCGCTCCCGGCGACGTGATAGGCGTGGTGGCCGGCACCCAGCAGACATCCGGCTCCACCAACTTTATTCGCCTGCACGTGGTGAGCCCTCCCGAGCAGCGCCGCCCCGAGCGCCGCAGTTCCGGGCGCGGCGGCGGCTTCCCCCGCAAGTTGAGGCGTTAGGCGGCGTCTGAGCCGCCTGCCGAAATCCCGAGCGTAGCGAGGGACCTTCCCGCTTTAAGTCGGTTGAGGTGGCTCGGCAGTATTGAGTGAACTGTTTGGACGCGCCACCTCCCTGGTCGTACACTAAGCGCAACCGTGCCGGAGATTTTCTCCATCGCCGTCTTTGAGCCGCTGGAAGGCAGGGAGCAGGAAGCGTTGGAAACGCTGCGCGGCCTGGTCCAGGTGCTGTCGGAAAAGAACTACAGCCGCGACTTTCTCTATCGCGACCGCACTTCACGCCGCTACCTGGACCTCCGCTGCTGGAGCTCAGAAAAGGCCCGTCAGGAAGCCCACGAAGACCCGCAGGTGCACAATTATTGGGCGCGGCTGGGAAACCTGGTCCGCATCGAGCAGGTGTTTGAAACCTTCGACCCGGTTGAGTTGTAAGAGGACCTTGTGCCGGTGCGGGCGACTGGGCTACCTCGCTCGCTCTGTCATCCCGAGCGAGCGCGACTGATCCCGCTTTGCGGGAGAGGAAGCGTCATAACGCGGACCATGAACGCCGGCATCATTTGCGAGCCCTTTACCGATGAAACCGCCCAGCCCGCGGTGCGCGGCTTTCTGCATCGCCCCACCGAACCCACGGGCGCCGGCCTGGTGCTGACCCACGGTGCGGGCGGCAACTGCCAGATGCTGTTGCTGCGTGCCCTGGCAGAGGAGTTTGCCGGCCTGGGCTGGTTTGTGCTGCGCTGCGACCTGCCCTTCCGCCAGGCACGTCCTCATGGCCCGCCCTCGCCCGCTTCTGGCGTCCGCGACCGCGAGGGCCTGCGGCGGGCGTTGCAGGTATTGGGGAGATTTGCCCCGGGTCCGCTCCATCTTGGCGGCCACTCCTACGGCGGGCGACAAGCCAGCATGCTGGCCGCGGAAGAGCCGCAAGTCGCCCGCGCTCTGCTGCTCACCTCTTACCCCCTGCACCCGCCGGGCAAGCCCGCGCAGTTGCGCGTGCAGCATTTTCCCCAGCTCCAGATTCCTGCACTGTTTGCCATTGGCACGCGCGACCCGTTCGGAACGGTTGAGGAATTGGAAGCGGCGCGCAAAGCGATTCCCGCGCCCACATCAGTTGTAGTGGTGGAAGGCGCAGGTCACGACCTGGGGTACGGGCGTAAGCAGGCGGGGCAGGACCTTCCCGCACGCGTTAAGGCCGCCTTCCTGGCGATGGTAGATGCGCATGCCCCTTAGGGGAACCATTGAGCTTTAGCGCTGGCCTCTGGCCGGTTGGCACGCCGGTATCCCGCCTGCGCCGCATTGACGGAGATTGGCGATAGGGATAACATCCCGCGCCAGCAAAACTTCTGTATGGTAGGAAACTCAGTTTCCCACTACCGTGTGCTGGAGAAGTTGGGCGCCGGTGGGATGGGCGTAGTGTACAAGGCCGAGGATGTCCGGCTCGGCCGAATGGTCGCGCTCAAATTCCTGCCGGAAGATTTTGTTCTGGATAGCAGCGCCCTGGAGAGGTTCCGGCGTGAGGCCCGCTGTGCCTCGGCTTTAAACCATCCCAATATCTGCACTATCTACGAAGTTGATGAGGTGGACGGGAAGCCGTTCATCGTCATGGAGTTGCTGCGCGGGGTCAGCCTTGCCCACCGCATCTCCGGCAGGCCGTTGCCCCTCCGCGACGTGCTCGAGTTGGGCATCGAGCTGGCTGATGCCCTCGACTCCGCCCACGCCCAGGGAATGTTGCACCGCGACATAAAGCCCGGAAACATATTCGTAACCGAACGTGGACAGGCAAAGCTGCTGGATTTCGGCCTGGCTAAGGTGCTGTCTGAAAACGCACCCAGCAGCAGTGCAGCCACGTTAAGTCGCGCCGAAATCGCTCCCGCCCCGCTCACCAGCAGCGGAACGACGGTCGGCACCATTGCTTACATGTCCCCGGAGCAGGCGCGCGGAGAGGAACTGGACGCGCGCTCCGATTTGTTTTCCCTGGGCGTAGTGCTCTACGAAATGGCCACCGGCAAGCAGGCATTTGCGGCCACCAGTGCCGCCCTGATATTTGACGGCATCCTGCACAAGGACCCCGCGCCTCCATTGCAGCTAAATCCGGAGCTGCCCGCGGAGATGGACCGCATGATCCGCAAGGCCATGGCGAAGAAGCGCGAGGACCGCTATGCGTCGGCGCGGGAATTGCTCGCGGAGCTGAAACGGCTGCAGTTGCAGATCAGTTCGGGGACGCGAATTGCAATTCCCATGTCGCAGGCAATCCGCCGCCCGGGAGTCATCATAGCTCTAAGCGTGCTTTTGCTTGCCTGCGTGCTCGGGGCAGCCTGGTGGTACAGGCACAATTCTCCAGCCCGATGGGCCCGGCGGGAGGCCAGTCCGCGGATCAGGCAGTTGCTGGACAAGGGTGAGTACTTTGCAGCCTATCGGCTGGCGCAGCGCGCGGAGCCGTACGCGCCCGACGACCCGACTCTCACTCGTCTGCGCTTGAATTATTCCTCGCCACTCACCGTGAAAACCGAGCCGGCGGGCGCGGATGTATTCGTAAAAGAGTATGCGGATGTGAAAGGAGATTGGCTGTACCTGGGTAAGTCTCCTGTGCACCTGCACCTTCCCGTAGCCAACTATCGTTGGAAGGTGGAGAAGGCTGGGTTCCAGACGATGGAGAGCGCAGCCCCACGGAGCGGCGGGAAAGTCAGCTTTGTGCTGCAGCAGAGCAGCACTCCCGCCGATGTGGTGCTGGTTGCGGGCAACAGCTTGCAGCTGGGACGCGGCCCGGCGCTGGACGTGCCCGCCTTTTTCATCGGTAAGTACGAAGTGACCAACCGCGAATTCCAGAAATTCGTGCAGGACGGCGGATACAACAAGCAGGAATATTGGAAAGAGAAGTTCCTGGCCGACGGACACGAACTCTCATGGAAAGAGGCCATGGCTCGCTTCCGCGACGCCACCGGACGACCGGGGCCGGCGACGTGGGAAATGGGCGAGTATCCCAAGGAGCAAGGCGACTATCCCGTCGGCGGCGTCAGTTGGTACGAAGCGGCGGCATATGCCAGGTTCGTGGGCAAACGGCTGCCCACTATCTATGAATGGAGGCTGGCGGCGGGGGCTGACATCTTTTCCGACATTCTTAACCTCAGCAACTTCGGCACCAAGGGCCCGGCGGCCGTCGGCACTTACGCCGGCGTCGGTCCCTATGGCACCTATGACATGGCGGGCAATGTGAAGGAATGGTGCTGGAACGCGAGCGGAACGGCGCGCTACATTCTGGGCGGCGCCTGGAATGATGCGGTGTACATGTTCATGGATGACGATGCCCATCCCCCAATCGAACGCCTGCCTACCTATGGATTCCGCCTGGTGCAGTCGCAAAATCCGGCATCTTTTCCCCAAAGCCTGCTGCAGCCGGTGGCGGCGACGCAAGCGCGCGATTACGGCAAGGAGAAACCGGTATCAGATGCCATTTTTGCCGCTTACAAGGAGTTCTACAAATATGATCGCAAGCCCTTAAATGCCAAGGTAGAGGGGGTGGAAGAGTCCAGCGAGGGCTGGCGCAAGGAGACCATCAGCTTCGACGCGGCCTATGGGCAGGAGCGGGTTACGGCTTACCTGTTTCTGCCCAAAAACGTTTCCCCGCCTTATCAGACGGTCGTTTTCTTTCCTCACAGCGGCATGTTTGTGCCTGGTTCCAGCCGCAACCCGGAGCTGCAGTTTATAGATTTCATTATCAAGAGCGGACGCGCGGTAATGTTCCCGGTTTATAAGGGAATGTATGAACGCTTTGTTCCAGCCAGCACGGAAAGAAATACCAGCGGCGAAAGGGACCTGGAAGTTGAGGAGTACAAGGACCTTGCCCGCTCCGTGGATTACATCGCAACGCGCCCCGACCTGGATCAAAAGAAGCTCGCTTATTATGGCGTGAGCCACGGAGCACGGCTGGCACCGGTCATGCTGGCGCAGGAAACTCGCTTCCGAGCTGCTGTGCTGGTGGGTGGCGGCTTCAGCCCGGAAGAGCAGTTGCCCGAAATCCGCGAGATTAATTTTGCACCCCACATGAAAATGCCGGTCGTGATAATTGATGGGCGCTACGATTTTGAGTTTCCGGTGGAGACTTCCCAAAAGCCCATGGTTCGCTGGCTGGGAACGCCGGAAGGCGACAAGCGCTACATTCTGTTCGACAGTGGCCATGTGCCGCCGCGTAACGGCATAATTCGCGAGACGCTGGACTGGCTGGATCGCTACCTGGGACCAGTTCGCGGACCTACTTCGTGATTCCTGCCGAGCTACCTGGGAGTTTCTTTGCCGGCTTTAATTCACCCACGGAGGCGACTGGGAGCCGCCGTCCTTCTTGTCCACGTCCGGGTCGCGATAATTGCCGTGCTCGTCGAAGTAGACGTCGCGCCCGTGGCGGCGCATGTAAACCTGGAATTTGCGGGCGGCGCGCCGCCGCTTCCACTTGTAGTAGGAGTTGCGCATCCCGAAGTAGTGTTCGGAGAAGGCGTAGGTCAACCCCCGCCGGGGCAGGAACTTAACATACAGATACCCGAACAGCGCACCGCCCAGGTGGGCAAAGTAGGCCACCGATTCGCCGCGGTGTCCCGGCCCCAATCCTTGGAAAGCGCCGGCGAGCGCAATCAGGATAAGAATGCCGACCAGGTACTTGGCCCGGATCATGAAGGGGAGCGGGAAGAGCATGAACTCCTGGTTGCCATAGAGGACGGCGAAGGCCACCATGACGCCGAAAATCCCGCCCGAGGCTCCCACCGTCGCCGTGAAGGGAGAGATTCCAAGGAAAGTTATGCCGGGAACTGTGCCCAGATAAGCCACGGCAATGGTGACCAGGGCGGCGCACACCACGCAGTAAAAAAAGAATTCCAGGAACTGGTTGAATCCCCAGTCGGTTTCCAGCTGCGCCCCGAACATCCACAGCGTCAGCATGTTGAACGCGATGTGAAAAAGGCCGACGTGGATAAATGAATACGTGACCAGTTGCCAGATCCAGCCATGAACCACGGCAACCGGAACCAGCGCGGTCAGCGCCTCAATGGTTCCCCAAGTGCCCGCGGCAAAGGCGATCATCAGCAGACGGAGCAGGTAAATCGCTGTATTGATGATGACCAGCCACTTGATGGCCCGGGTAAACGGCGGGAAACCCAGGGTCATCGTGTAGTTGCGGGAAGGCATAAAAAGCTAGCTTACAGGAAATTTGGGCTCAAGTGGAGGCAGGCGGCCTCCGGCGCTGTCTGCAGGAAATCTAGCCCAGCCTGGCCCATTGGTGACCTTCAGCGGTCGTTTGCCGGGAGCGTAATGTAGAATTTTTCCTTCTTGCACACCATATCCCACGCCCTGGCTCGTTACACCCATTTCATCTGGGGGCTGTTGCAGCCGCTGGGCTCCTGGGGCGTGTTCGCCATTGCCACGATTGACGGCTCGCTGCTGGGCATGCCGCTCGATCCGGTGGTAGCAGGCTACGTCTATCAGAGCCCTCACAAGTTCCTGCTCTACGTAATCATGGCCTCGGTGGGCTCCGCAGCCGGCAGCATTGTGCTTTATGTGATTGGTTACAAAGGCGGAGAAGTCCTGCTGCAGAAGCGCATGTCGCCCCAGAAGTTCGAAAGCATGCGCCGCTCCTTCGACCGCCACGAGTTCTGGGCGCTTATGTTTCCCGCCATGCTGCCGCCGCCATTTCCTTTCAAGCTGTTTGTGCTGGCGGCTGCGGCCTTCGAAATGAACTTCGCCCACTTCGAGCTGGCCATCTTCGCCGGCCGCTTTGCGCGCTTTCTCATCCTATCCTTGCTGACTATCAAATTCGGCCCGCAGGTGGTGGGGATCATGTCCCACCTGGTCCACCAGCACCTGGCGGCGCTGCTGATTGCCGTGGCGGTAGCCAGCGCAGGGTATCTGCTGCTTCGCCGCCGGCGCAAAAGCGATCTGTCTTCCTGAGCGAGGGCGAATGCCCGAGCCGAAGGATCGCTACTCCGCTGCAAGCTCCTAGTTGAGGAAGGGAGTTCTTAGAAAATTCCTTCGCTACGCTCAGGATTTCGGCTCGCGGCTCAGACGCCGCCAAGCCGCCTCAACTTCGACTGCGCCGCTCAGGATGACAGTTTAGACTTTGGAGGCTGTTAGATGGCCGCGTCTGCACGGCGCTCAGCCATGACGTGCACCAGGTGCCCGATGCCGAAGAACAGGGCGGTGAAGACCAGGTCGCCCGCCAGGTCATTGCGAAAGAAAGGCAGCCCAGCCACGTAAGCCGCGGTCAGTCCGCCCAGCGTCTTGGGGTACATCGCCCAGGCGGCCCATACGCCGAAGTTACTGATAATAAAGAAGGAAACGGAGGCGACCAAGGCGGCTCCCAGCACCCGCCAGGGCTTGCTGTTGCTCATCAGAACGCCGCCGAACAGCACTATGGCGAGGTACCAGGCCCAGCTGATGAAAGTGTCCGCCGGCAGGGCGTAACCGTACACCAGTTTGGTCAAAATCAAATCCGAGGCAGCCAAGAGGGCCACCGGAATCCAAACATACTTGCGCGGCATGCGCGCGCCAAAGTAGAGCAGTGCGGCCGCTACCGGCGTAAATGCCAGGGGATGGGGCAGAAAGCGGAAGCCGACAGCGAACAGCACAAACAGGATTGCCAGCATGGTCACCTCGCGAATTCTAAATATTGTTCTTTCCCGGCGCGACAGTCAAGTGGCGCAGAAATCAGACCTTTGAAGGTACAGGCGAGGTACCCTTCGGCAAGCTAGCCCCTCGGCATCACGCCAGCCCGGTCTATTTTTCTCCGCTGCTTCCGCTGCGGTCTGTCTGGCGGCGGAAGCCCATATACTCGCCCACAACCTGCAGCTTGTCGTTGAGCACCACCCGCGAGCTTAGAGGCCGCTCCCGCCGCTCCGGATACATAAATCGCAGGTCAAAAAAGCGCACCATGTAGCCTGCGGGGTTCTCCAGCTTCTCGGTTTCGGTCAAAGGGTAGTGGGCCCAGTCCAGGTACACCTGTCCCAGATAGCTCTTCTTGGCCGCCAGCGTGACTGGCGTCTCCTCCGGCTTGTAGTAGGTTTTGGCTTCATTGTCTGGGTCCACATCGGGGGCCAGGGAGTCCACATGCATGGTCTGGAAGAAGTTCCTGGTTTCGACCACCCCCATCCACTTGAAGGGATTGGCGGGATAGGGATAAGCGGACATACGCACTGGCACCACCCCGTCATAAAGACGGGCCTGCATGGCGGCCAGGGCGTGGCGGTGCTCAAAGTCGCGTATGCCCCACACGGCCAGCATTCCCGCTAAAGCGAGAAGGGCGCCCACCCGCCCGCGCCGGCGTCCCTTCTTCACGCCAATTTCCTCGTGGATTAGTGCGAACAGGGCGGGCAGCAACAGTCCCGCCAGCAGAATCGCCCACAGCACAGGCTCGATGATGAACACGATGTCCCAGGAGTACCAGCGCGGGTAAAACGGGGAGAAGGGCCGTACCCCGTAATTGTTGGTGAAATCGAGCAGAATATGGCTGAGTCCGCCGATGCAGGCGAACCAGAACAGCAGCCCCCAGCGGGGCGGATTTGCCGGTTTTCGTCGCCAATGGCGCAGGCTATGGACGGCCCACACCACCACGATGACCAGCGCCGCCATCAGGGGCACGCCAACCAGGGTGTGGGTGATGCCGCGATGGTGGGCAAAGCCGTACACCTGGCCGTGCAGGTATCCCAGCACGTCGAGGTCGGGAGCCTCGGCCGCCAGCACCAGTGTGACGGTGGCCAGCGCCGTCTTGCGGTTGAGTCCGGCGCGGCTGATGCAGGCGCCTGTCAGGAAATGGGTTAGCGGCTCCAAAGGTCAGCGGAAAGCCATTCAGGATACCGCATCGCCCACCCGCGGGGCAGTTGCCATCGCGTGATTGCGGACTTTTTCCGTGGCCAGCGTCTGTGGCACCAGCAGTGTCAGGGCGCTGGGAACGATGGTCATCTCCACCGGCAGGTGGCCCAGTACCTCCCCATCGGCCTCCACGTAGATTCGCGGCGAAGCCTGTTTGCCATTGCCTGCGGACAGGGGGCGGCAGATGAGGCGCGTGCTGTGCGCCAGTTGCACGCCCGGGACCCGCCAGCGGCCGCCCGCGAGCGAGCGCAAGATGTACATGAGATAGGGCAGGCGGCTGCTGGTATTGAACAGCACCAGTTGCACGTCATTGCGGCGCAGCCCCGCTCCAGGCGCCAACCGGCGCAGTATCCCGCCAAAGTGGGTGATGCGCACCGCCAGGGCTTGCGAGACCGATTCGCGCCGGGCCTCGCCGGTGTGCAGATCGGTAAACTCCGCTTCGAAGCGCCCCAGGTCATGGGTCAGCCACAGGCGCAATGCTTCGGCATAGTAGGCCCCCATGCCCATGCGCTGCTTTATGTGGGCGTGCAGGCGGTAAAAGAGGTCGGCGTCCACGCCCACGCCCACGGCGATCACGAAGTAGCGGCTGGCCGCCTGCCCCCGGCTGTCCTGGAAATTGATGCGTCCCACGGCGATGCGCTGTGGGCTGGCGGTGAGCGCCGCCCGCGCCGCGCGCACCGGATCGCGGGGCAGGCCCAGATCGTGGGCCAGGGCGTTTGCCGTGCCCATGGGAATGACGCCCAAGGCGGCATTGCTGAACACCAGGCCCTGCAGGATGTCGTGAACGGTGCCGTCGCCGCCGCAGGCAAAGACAGCGCCACAGCCGTCGGCCACCAGTTGCCGCGCCTGCTCGCCTGCCTGCCTTGGGCCCTTGCTGGGCACGATGGCGGCTTGCACCCCGCCCTGCTGCAGCGCCGCGGCTGCCGCTTCCACCTGGGCGCGGCGCCGTTCGTCCTGCCGCCCTGAAACCGGGTTGTAGATGAGGGCCGCTGTGCGGAACATTGGTCTGCCGCCGGACCGCCTCGCTTCCCTAGGTTAGCAGCTTCTGAGGCCGTCGGCGGGGGTGCTTGCGCGGTCTCGGGCCTGGTCCCGCCTCCGCTCGGTCTCTGAATATAATCGAAAGAATGGCCACCGCCGCCAAGGACATAAGCCGCCGGGTCGAGGAACTGCGCGACCAGATCCGCTACCACGAGCACCGCTACTACGTGCTCGACAATCCTGAACTCAGCGACGCCGACTTTGACCGCCTCATGCAGGAGCTTAAGAAGCTGGAGGCGGAGCACCCCGAGCTGATCACTCGCGATTCGCCCACCCAGCGCGTGGGGGGCAAGCCGCGCGAGGGCTTCGTCAAGGTGCCGCACTCCACGCCCATGCTCTCGCTGGACAACGCTTACAGCGAACAGGAATTGCGCGACTGGGAGCGGCGGGTGCACGAGCTCAGCGGGCGCGCCACCGTGGACTACGTCTGCGAGCTCAAGCTGGACGGCCTTTCCATGGCGCTGCGCTACGCTCCCGACCAGCAGGACAAGGGCAGCTCGCGCCTGCTGCAGGGACTCACGCGCGGCGACGGCTCCATCGGGGAAGAAGTCACAGCCAATGTGAAAACCATCCGCTCGGTTCCCCTGGCGATTTCAGCAGCTACGCTGAAGAAGGCGGGCCTGCCGGCGGAATTTGAGGTGCGCGGCGAAGTCATCATGCCCACCAAGTCTTTCGAGCGCATGAACGAAGAGCGCGAGCGCCAGGGATTGTCCAAGTTCGCCAATCCGCGCAACGCCGGCGCGGGAGCGGTGCGCGTGCTCGATCCCAACATCACCGCCCAGCGCCGCCTAGATTTCTACGCCTACTTTCTGCTGAAAGAAGGCCGTACTTTTATGGCCCGGCAGTCGGAGGCCCTGGAAGCCTTGCAGGCCGCGGGTTTCAAGGTGAATCCCAACTGGCGGCGGGCGCAGAACGGCGAAGAGGTATGGAAGTTCATCAATACCTGGGAGCCCAAGCGCGACGCGCTTCCCTACGAAATTGACGGGGTGGTAGTGAAGGTGGACGAAACCCGCCTGCAGCACGAGCTGGGCTACACCGGCAAAGCGCCGCGCTGGGCCATCGCCTACAAGTACGCCGCGCGTTCCGGAATCACCAAAATCGAGGACATCCGGGTGCAGGTAGGCCGCACCGGCAAGCTTACTCCCGTGGCCTGGCTGCAGCCGGTGGCTATTGGAGGCACCACGGTTACACGTGCCACCCTGCACAATGCGGACGAGATCGAGCGTCTGGGAGTAAAGATCGGCGATTGGGTAGAAGTGGAGCGCGGCGGCGACGTGATCCCCAAAGTCACGCGTGTGCTCGACGACAAGGAGCACCCGCGCGGCCACCAGCAATTCCACATGCCCGAGCGCTGCCCGGAGTGCGGCGGCCACGTGGTGCGCGTGGAGGGCGAAGCCGACCACCGCTGCGTCAATGCCAACTGCCCCGCCAAGCTGCGCGAGACCATTCTGCACTTCGCCTCGCGCGGGGTGATGAACATCGAGGGCATGGGCGATGCCCTGGTCAATCAGCTAACCGACCGCGGCCTGGTCAAGAGTGTGGCCGACATCTACAAACTCACCAAAGACGACCTGCTGGGGCTGGAGCGCATGGGCGACAAGTCTGCCCAGAACGTGCTGGAGGAAATTGAGAACTCCCGCAAGCTGCCCCTGGAGCGCGTCATCTACGGCCTGGGCATACGTTTTGTGGGCGAGCGCACGGCCGAATTCCTGGCCCAGCACTTCGGCTCGCTCGACGCCATGATGCAGGCCAGCATGGAGGAGCTGCAGGAGGTCAACGAGGTTGGCCCCCGCGTGGGCCAGAGCATCTACGACTTCTTCCAGGAACCCAAGAACCGCGAGTTGGTCAAACGCCTGCGCCAGGCCGGCCTGACCTTTACCGGCAAGAAGCGGGAGAGAGGCACGAAGCTGGCGGGCAAAACCTTCGTGCTCACCGGCACGCTGGCCAACCACAGCCGCGACGAAGCCAAAAAGATGATTGAAGATGCCGGGGGAAAGGTTACTTCGTCAGTAAGTAAAAAGACCGACTACGTGGTGGCCGGCGCCGATCCCGGCTCCAAGCTGGACAAGGCTCGCGAGCTGGGGGTGAACGTGATCGGCGAAGAAGAGTTGTTGCAGCTGCTTAAATGAAACACCCTCAACGCAGAGGTCGCAAAGAAATCTTCAACGCAGAGATCGCAGAGAAAGGATATTCCCCCACAGCTTCTGCGGGAGAGATCTTCTCCGCGTTCTCTGCGTTACGTCTTTGCGTCCTCTGCGTTGAGTTTTATGCCACGTCGCGCTTCTTCTCGGGAGCGGGCGCGCACTGCGGGCAACTGGCCTGGATGTCCACGCGATTGCGCCGCAAGTGCTCCTGAAACGCCGACCAGCGCGAGCTCAGGGTATCTTCGCCATAAGCCGCATTCTGCGCTCGGTCAATAGGACCGCTGGGGTGCTCAGTCACTTTGCCGCCGCTGGGCATGGGCGAGCTGAACTTATCGTGGATCGGCTGGGGATAGAGTTCAGCGGCGGTCAATTCGCGATCCCGGGCCGGTGCTTCAGAGACCTGAGCCCCATGAGTTTCAGCCGGGGTTACATCGCGATCCGAGCCGCGATGGTGCTGTACCGGGTTATCGTGCCAGCCGCGGTCATTCTCGTCCTGGAACCTCTTCCAGCTGTCGGCGGATTCCAGCGTCTTCTCGTCGTAAACGGGGAACTCCTTGATCTGTTGCCCGGTCACGCCGACCACGAAATCGCCAGGGCTCTTGGCGTAGGGAAAAATGCGGTCCGCCGGGACCAGGAACTTGTGGCTCTTGAGCCAGCCGCCGCTGTCCACCACCGCATACTTAACCTCGCCGGTGCTGTGGTCGAGTATGACGTCATCCAGCTTGCCGATCCTCTCGTCTTCCAGACCGTACACGGTTGAGCCACGCACATCCGCGGCGAC
>DASVBI010000031.1:0-4394 GCA_036375915.1 Terriglobales bacterium
AAGCGCTCCGCGTCGTAGTAGGGCGTGAGAGCGTTGAGCACTTCGATGTCACAGCCGTTGCAGCCGCCGCTATTGGCGTGGTACACCCACAGCGACCGTCCGAACATCTTCCGGCATAACTCCTTCAGCATGGGCGCCTACCAATCCATTTCAATGGCGATGTCCTGTACCGCCGCTTCGTCCTTCTGGTACGCTCGCGCCCCGAATATCCAGCGTTGCTGGGACAAATCGTCGAAGCGGTAACCTGTCATTTTCAGCTTTTCGAGGGCGGACTCATTCTTGAAGCAGCGCCCGCAGCGCTGGCAGGTGCTCATGAACAGCTCCAAGCGCTGCTGCGCGTCGCCAATATCGTTGGTGCTGGTTTCGAATTCCGGGCTCATGGTGATGGCCTTTTCCGGGCAAACCTCGGCGCAGCGGCCGCAGTAGGTGCAACGGCGGCCCACATACTCCAGAATGCGCAGCTCCTGGCATACGTCAAACAGCAGAATGGAGCGCGCCGGGCAATTGTTGGCGCAGCCGCCGCAGCCGACACATTTCTCGGCGTCGAACACCGGGCGCCCGCGAAAGCCCTCGCCCACGGCATGCCCTTCCGGAGGATAGGGCAGAGTGGCTCGCCCGGCGCGAAGACAGAGCAGCGTTTCCTCGAGTTTGCTCAGCAGCGAAATGGCCTTACCTCCTCAATAACCAAATGTGGCCAATACCAGCGCCACCGCGGATGTACCCAGCAAGGCGGCGAAGTAGCGCAAAGCCTGGTCAATGCGGTAGCGGGCGTGAGTGGCCGCAATTACCGTCACCAGCAGGGTCATGAAAAACACTTTCACCCAGAACAGCAGCCATCCCAGGGGAAAGGGCAGGCGCGCGCCCCAAGGCAGAAACAGGGCGGCAAATAAAGCGCCGTAAATGATCAACCTTGCCATGTGTGCATACTGGAAAAGCGCCAGCTTGGGGCCGGAATACTCCACCAGCGGGCCATCCATCAGCTCGGTTTCCGCTTCCGCGACATCAAAGGGAACGTGCTGCACGAATGCCTGAAAGGAAAACAGCATGACCGCCGCCATGAGCAACCCCGACCAGGGCAAACCCGCGGCCAGGTACACCGAGCCGTTCAGCACCGCTCCGAGGCGCAGCGAGCCCACGTGCAGCGCGCCCACAATCAGCGCCACCGCCAGCAGCGGCTCCAGCGTGATCATGGCCATCATTTCCCGGTTGATGCCGATGAGGGAATAGGTGGAACCGGCGGCCATCCCCGCCAGCAGGGTGCTGATGCCGCAGAGGGTAAGCAGATAAATGAGCAGGATGACGTCTGCCGCCGCATTCATGGGCACGCCGAAGCCCATGGGCAGCAGGCAGGCCACGGCCAGCACGGTAGCCAGGGAGAGCCAGGCGGCGAAGCGCTGCATGAGCGGCGCTTCCCCAGATTCAAGGTCTTCTTTGCCCAGCAGCTTGAGGAGATCGAAATAGGGCTGCAGCAGCGGCGGGCCCTGGCGGGATTGAATGCGTGCCGTCAGCTTGCGCACTACGCCCTGAAGCAGAGGCGCCAACAGCAGTACCAGCGCCACGTTCATCGCGCCGCCGAGAATCGTCCACAGCAGATGCATTGCGCCTTACTTCTTTCCCTGGCTTAGAGCCAGCAGTTCCTTTTGCGACCAGGTCTTCCTCTCGCCCGAACCGAGCTGGATGGTTTCCATGCGGTCGGTGCAGGAAAAGCAGGGGTCAATGCTGCCCAATGAAATGGTCATGTCGGCGATTTGCTGGTCGCGGATCATGGCCGGCACGGCCTGCAGGTTCTGATAGGTGGGGGCGCGCACCCGCCAGCGGCGGGGGCGGTTGTTTTCGCCGGTGATGAGGAAATGATGGCTCTCGCCCCGCGGGGCCTCCACCGAAGACAGGCCGATACGGCCCACCGGCAGCTCGTCCGTGATTTGCAGTTGCAGCGGTCCGGGCTCCATTTTTTCCAGGCACTGGCGGATGATGGCGATGGACTCGAACACTTCCTTCATGCGCACCAGCACCCGCGACCACACGTCGCAGCCCTCCGCGGTAATCACATTGAAGGCCACGCGATCATAGGCGGCATAAGGGTGGTCGCGCCGGCAGTCAATGTCCACGCCCGCGGCGCGCGCCACCGGCCCCACGGCGCCCGCGTTCTTCACCACGGTTTTGTCGGCCACGCCCACGCCCCGGGTGCGCTTCTGGATGTTCTTATCGCGGCTGACCGCGCCTACCACCGGCTCCCACTCGGCTTCCAGTTTGTTCAGCACCTGGCCCAGTTCGCCCTTCAGTTCGGGGGTGATGTCCCAGCGCACGCCGCCCACCACGCACAGGCCATACGTCTTGCGGTTGCCGGTGATCTTTTCCGCAATCCACATAACCGGCTCGCGGATGCGGAAGGCCTGCATGAACAGGGTGTCGAACCCCACGATGTGGCAGGCCAGGCCCACCCACAGCAGGTGGCTGTGCAGGCGCTCCAGTTCCAGCAGGATGGTGCGAATGTACTCGGCGCGGGGCGGCGGAGAGAGAGCGGCGGCCGCTTCCACCGCCTGGGTGTAGGCCACGCTGTGCACGCAGCCGCAGATGCCGCAGATGCGCTCGGCCAGCACCGGAATGTCGTTGTAACTCATCACCGATTCGGCCAGCTTTTCAATACCGCGATGGGCCATGAAGCCGCGGTATTCGCAGCCGCGCACCATCTCACCTTCCACATACAGCCGGAAGTGCGCTGGCTCGTCCAGAGTGGGATGGAAAGGCCCGAAGGGCACCACGGTGCAGCCCTCCGGGGGCTCATCGAACGCAAAGGCGGCGCCCTCCTCGAACTCCTCGGGCACCTGGTTCCAGGGCACGTCTTTGCGCAGCGGATGGACGTCTTCCGGCCAGCCGTCAGGCAGCACCAGGCGCTTGGGGTAGGGATGACCGACACACTCGATGCCGACGAGGTCGCGCATTTCGCGCTCCGCCCAGTTGGCGGCGGGCACCACGCCGGAGATGCTCTCGATCCTGGGCGACTCAGCGGGAAGCTGGGTGAGCACGCTGCAGAGCACGTGATCCTGATCGAAAGCGAAGTCGTGAGCCACGACGAAGCCGCCGGAATAGGGGCGGTCATCGGCTCCGATGCTGATCACGTAACGGGCGTCCAGGTCGTGAAAAAGATAGCGGCACAATTCCTTCACTGCCTCCGGTTCGACCCACACGAACAACTGGCCGTCGCTGGGCAGGTCGGCGCGCAGGATGGCGCTGTCGAACTTCTCCCGCAACTGGTTGAGGCGTTCGCGCGCGATCATGACACCCGCCCCTTCACGGTTACCGCCTTCCCGTTCTGCGCTCCGCCCACCCAGTGGAAGTGGCGCTTGATTTCACCGTAGAAATTATGGGCAATGTAACGCTGGCACTCTGCTTCCGGCGCGTAACCGCAGAGCCAGGGCGCCGCCGCCCGCCTTCTTGCCGCGCCCAGCCTGGAGATGCAGTAGGCGATCAGGAAGGTGAGCGCCAGCACGCCCAGCAATGCCCCGGGCACAAACAAGGCCGCGCCTTGCGGTCCGGCGAGGCCGGAAAGTCCTCCCGCCGACACCGGTGCCGTCTTGGCCAGGACTGCTCCCGCACCTTGCTGGGTGGCTGCGATTGCCTGTTGCAGGAACCTGATTGCCAGGCCGGGCACCAACCCCAGCAGGACGCACATGAAGGCCAAGAGCAGCTGCGGCAACTGCATACTCCAGCCGACCTCCAGATTGTTTCCGGCAAGGCGAGTGCGGGAACGGAGCCCTGCCCCGGGCAGAGGAGAGCGCAAACCCATTTTTTCCGCTACCAGCATGCTGGTGCGTGAAAGGAAGGCAGTGCCAAAAAACTTGATAAAGGAGGCCAGCGTCAATCCGCTGGTCAGGATGGCTACCACGGCGCACACAGCAAGATAGCGAGCCGAGCCCGTGGCCTGAATCGCCGCAACCAAAATCGCCCACTTACTGGCGAAGCCATTGAACAGGGGCACGCCGGAGATGGAGAGTGAGCCCACCAGCGCGGTAAGAGCCGTGAAGGTCATGTACTTCATGAGCCCGCCCAGCAGGTTCAGGTCCTGCGTGCCGGTGGCATGCAGCACCGATCCGCTATTGAAATACAACAGGCTGCCGAACAGGCTGTGGTTCACCAAGTGAAACAATCCTGCTAGCAAAGCGAAGTTGGCCAGGGCAGAGGCGGCTGCGCCCGGCGTATCGGCCATCGCCATGCATGTTCCCAGGGCCAGCAGGATGTAACCCATTTGCCCGATGCTGTGAAAAGCCAGCAGAGCCTTGCAGTGTTCCTGCTGCAGGGCCTGCATGGTTCCGACAAACAAGGTGATTGTTCCCAGCACCGCGATGACCATTCCCCAGGTCGCGAGGGGGAAGCTGACCAGCGCCCCCGCAGGC
>DASVBI010000176.1:0-4350 GCA_036375915.1 Terriglobales bacterium
GACAGTTACAGTCTAGAACAAGCAATTAGCAATTAGCAGTGAGCTCTTGGCTCTTGGCTCTTGGCCGTTAGCTCTTAGCCGAGCCCTCGGAGTGAGCTCTAATAGCGAAGAGCTAAAAGCCAAGAGCTAATGGCTAAGGGCCGATATTAGTATTCCACTCCAACCAAATAGAGTCCGTGGGCGGGCGCGGTTGGTCCCGCGGTTGAGCGATTCTTCGCCTGCAGAATGCTGCCCACATCTTCCGCGCACAGAGTTCCCTTCCCTACAAGCAAGAAAGTGCCGACCAGGTTGCGCACCATGTGGTGCAAAAAGCCGTTGCCGCGCACAGTGTAGGCCAGTTCCTCGCCTTGTCGTTGCCAAGCGGAAGAAAACACGGTGCGCAGGTTGGAAGGCTGTTCCTGGTCGCGGCCGCGCTCCGGGTCTACGGCGGCGAAGGAGGTGAAGTCATGCTCCCCGACGACGGCGGAAGCCGCCGCGGCCATAGCGCTCTCATCCAGGGGATAGGGGTGGTGATAGACGTAGCGGGCGAGAAAGGGAGGACAGATGTCCGCGCGCCAGATGCGGTAGCGATAGGTCTTGGCCTGAGCGGAAGCGCGGGCGTGAAAGCCGGCCCCGGCTTCCTCGATGGCAAGCACGCGCACGGCGGGGGGCAGAGTGTCGTTCAAGGCAATCACCAGATTGGCGGCGGGAATAGGCGACTCAATCGCGCAGGAGGCGACCTGGGCCAGCGCGTGCACGCCGGCGTCAGTGCGGCCCGAGCCCTGGGGCAGCATGCGCTCGCCGGTCACCCGCTCCAGAGCGGCGCTCAGCAGGCCCTGAATTGTCGCCAGGCCGGGCTGCACCTGCCAGCCGTGGAAGTCAAAGCCGTCGTATGCCAGCGTGATTTTCAAATTCCGCGCCATTGCGATGTAAAACGCCGTGCTGCGCAACCACCACTGCACCTGCTGACAAATCTTTACAAAGCTTTACAACACAAGACCAGTGCCGCGATGGCCTCGGCTATACTATGGGACTTCCCGGAATATGGGTGTCGTTCCCCTGGGGCGCCCGGCCATCGAGCGTCCCGCCGACGACAAAGGAACCACCAGACAACAACTTGCGTATTATCCGTGGTGACATTTGCGATTTTTCCCAGTCCCTTAGGTCATTAGCCATTGTGATGGAGAATAAGCATGCGTTTTCCGCATTTGGTCATAGCTAAATCCGTAACCGCGGTGCTGGCGGTCGCGGCCCTGGCTTCGCTGGCCGCAGGGCAGACGACGGTGCAGCAGAATTATCAGAACGGCCGGTCCTATTTCCCCAATCCCGTTGCACCTTATAGCCCGCGCCACGTGGCGCCACCCAACTTCAGCAACAGCCCGCGCATTGACACGCTCATGAAAAATGGGCAGCTCATGCTCTCCCTGGACGATGCCATTGCCATGGCCCTGGAGAACAACCTCGACATAGCCATTGCGCGCTATAACCTGCCCATCTCTGACACCGATGTCTTGCGCGCTAAATCGGGACAGCAGATTCTGGGTGTCAACACCGGCCTGGTGCAGGGTACTCCGGGTGGGGGCACCGGCTCCACCACCGCCGGCGGCTTAGGCACGTCCACCACCGGAGCCAGCGGGGCTGGGACCGGCGGCACCACCGCGGCGGCCGGAGGCGCGGGAACTGGCAGTGCCGGTTTGGTGCAATCTACCGAGGGTCAGGGACCTCCCATCGGCTCTTTCGACCCCATGCTCACCGCCGGCCTCAGCCTGGAACACCTGACCACGCCTACCGCCAGCCCCTTTCTGGGCGCTTTGGCGCTCAAACAGAATACGGCTGTCGCCAATATCAATTACTCCCAGTATTTTGCCAGCGGCACCACCCTTAACGTTGGCTTCAACAACCAAAGGCAAACCACCAACAGCACGTTCAGCGAGCTGAGCCCTGTTCTCAACAATGGTTTTCGCGCCACCATCACCCAGCATCTGCTGCAGGGCTTGAGTTTCAACGCCAACCGCCGTCTTATCAAAATCGCCAAGAATAACCGCGAGATTTCCGACGTATCCTTCCGCAACCAGGTGATCCAGACCGTGTCTCAGATAGAAAACATTTACTGGGATCTGGTCAGCGCCTATGAGAACGTGCGGGTGCAGGAGAGCTCGCTGGCGCTGGCGCAAAAGACTCTGGCCGACAATAAGAAGCAGGTTGAGATCGGTACCCTGGCGCCCATCGAAATCGTCCGCGCGGAGAGCGCGGTGGCGGCTGCTAACCAGACCCTGATTGTCGCCCAGACCAACCTGCAACTGCAGGAGCTGCTGATGAAGAACGCCATCAGCAAGAACCTGTCCGACCCCGTGCTGGTAACGGCGCACGTGGTGCCCACCGATACTATGACTTTGCCGGCCACGGAACCGGTGGTGCCGATTCAAGACCTGATCAGCGACGCACTCTCTCATCGCCCGGAGCTGGCGCAGTCGCGCATTGACTTGACCAACCGCGAGATCACCCGCAAATCCACCGCCAATCTGCTGCTGCCCAGCGTGGACCTGGTGGGCTGGTATGGAGGCTCGGCGCTGGCCGGCAACACCAATCCCCTGGCTATCTGCGGGCCCGGACAGACTTCCAGCTTCTGCATCCCGGTCAACCGAGTGCGGCCCTCTACCGGGTTGTCGGACGCTCTTACCACGATGTTTGGCTACAATAATCCCGATTATGGGGTGGGCTTCAACGTAAACATTCCCATCCTGAACCGCTCGGCACAGGCCACGCAGGTGCGCTCGGAGCTGGAATACCGGCAATCGCAAATGCTGCTGCAGCAGCTGCAGAACCAGATTGCCATCCAGGTGCGCAATGCGCAGTTCACCGTGCAGCAGAACCGGGCCCAGGTGCTGGCCGCGCAGAGCGCCGAGGAGCTGGCGCGGCAATCGCTGGACGCGGAGCAGAAAAAGTACGCCCTGGGAGCTTCCACCACCACCCTGGTGCTGACCGCGCAGCGTGATCTGGCCCAGGCCCAGTCCAATACGGTGGCCGCGCTGGATAATTATGAAAAGTCGAAAGTGCAGCTCGACCTGGCCACCGGTCTGACCCTGACCCACAATGGCATCGCTGTGGCTGAAGCCGAGAGCGGGAAAGTGCAGACCATGCCCCACGTGCCCGGCATTGTGCCGCGGCAACCCTCGCAGGAGCTGCAGATGGAGCAGGAGCCGCAGTCAGGGGTTCCGCCGCAGCCCCCGGCCGGCACGCAGCCGCAAGGCACAACCGAGCCGCAGGCTCAGCCCCAGACGGCAGTCCCGGGCACGGTGGCGCCGTCGGGCGCGCAACCGCCGCAACCGGTTCAGCCCCAGGCCAATCCGCCCCAGCCACAACCACAGCCTCAACCGCAAAAATAGCCTTTGTGCGGTTGTCATCCTGAGCTCGGACCGGAATACAAAAACCGGTCCGAGCGAAGGACCTGCTTCTTCGCGCACCCATACCCAGTTCCTTGCGGTCTCCGAGTTGGACTCACAAGAGTCATTTTGAAGGCTAAAGAGGACGACCTCGGGGGCTAAAGCCCAATCTTTATGCGCTCTGGACGGCGCGGCTGAAGCCGCGCCCTTCCGAAGCCTGCTTTTGAAACGGGCTCCGGGTACGACGTAGCGGGTACTGATCCTAGGTACTAGGTACTGGGTACCAGGTACTTGTATCCTTCCCCCGTGCAGCTGTCGGTCGTCATCATCACCTATAACGAGGAGGCCAACCTCGCGCGCACGCTGGCCAGCGTGGCGCCCCTGGTGCGCGATGGGCAGGGCGAAATCATCGTTGTGGACTCAGGCTCCACCGACGGCACGTTGGAAATCGCCCGCCAGCACGGGGCCAAGGTGTTCGTTGAGCCCTGGAAGGGGTACGCTGCGCAGAAGAATTCGGCCATCGAGAAGGCGAGTGGGGAGTGGATTCTCAGCCTGGATGCGGACGAAGAGGTCAGTCATCCAGCGGAACAAGTGATTCTCAGAATCCTGGGCCCTGATGCTGATGTGTATTCCAGTTTCGACGGGGTGTGGTTTCAACGGCAAAACTTCTTTCTGGGAAGATGGATCAAGCACGGTGGATTTTATCCCGACAAGAAGTTGCGCCTATTCCGCAGACAAAAGGGTCGTTTTGAAGATAGGTCCGTTCACGAGACTATCCAGGTAAAGGGCAAAACCGAGCACTCGCCAGAAATGGATTTTCGAATGAGCGGTGAGATTGCCCTCATCCATCACTCCTACCCCACGCTCACGGACTACCTCGAGCACATGAACCGCTACTCCTCGCTGGGAGCAGAGATGGCCGGCCCGCGCGGCTTCAGCCTGATCAACATAGTGCTGCGGCCTTTGGCCACTTTCATCTACAACTACT
>DASVBI010000045.1:0-8501 GCA_036375915.1 Terriglobales bacterium
CGGTGGTAGCCGACGAGAACTACGTGCGGGAATCAATTCTGAACCCAAGCGCGAAGATCGTGGCCGGGTTCAAGAACATCATGCCCAGTTTTCAGGGCGTGGTCAACGAAGAGCAACTGCTGAGCCTGGTCGCCTACGTGAAGTCGCTGCAGGGTTCTCAGCAGAAAGAGCCGGTAAGCAACCGGCCGGCGGTACCTTAACGGGTCAAGGTGAAGTGATATGGCTAGCGCAAGCGCAATAACCGCGGAACGGGAAAACTACCTCAACGCCGATTACGGCTTTCGGTCGTGGCTTCTAACCACCGACCACAAGCGCATCGCGCTGTTGTACCTGATTTCAATCACCTTCTTCTTTTTCATCGGCGGCTTTTTTGCGCTGCTGATCCGGCTGGAACTGCTGACGCCGCAAGGCGACCTGGTGCAGGCGGACACGTACAACAAGCTGTTCAGCATGCACGGGCAGGTGATGATTTTCTTCTTCCTGATCCCGGCGGTGCCGGCGGTGCTGGGCAACTTCCTGGTGCCCATGATGATCGGGGCCAAGGACCTGGCTTTCCCCCGCATCAACCTGCTGAGCTGGTACCTGTTCATAGCCGGCGGGGGATTGATGCTGTACACGATGATGGTAGGGGGCGTGGACACGGGCTGGACCTTCTACGTGCCGCTGAGCACGGCTTATCTGGGGACGCACGTGGTGCTGGCGGCGGTGGCCATCTTCATCGCCGGGTTCTCCTCCATCCTGACGGGCCTGAACTTCATAGTCACCATCCACCGCATGCGGGCCCCCGGAATGACCTGGGGGAGGATGCCTCTTTTCCTGTGGTCGAATTACGCGACCGCCATCATCCAGGTGCTGGGGACGCCGGTGCTGGCCATCACCCTTTCCCTGGTAGGTCTGGAACGGATGTTGAACCTGGGAGTGTTCAATCCCCAGCTGGGAGGGGACCCGCTGCTGTTCCAGCACCTGTTCTGGTTCTACTCCCATCCCGCGGTGTACATCATGATTCTTCCGGGCATGGGAGTGGTGAGCGAAATCGTTCCCTGCTTCTCGCGCAAACGCGTGTTCGGCTATGAATTCGTGGCGCTGGCCAGTATCGGCATCGCGGTGCTGGGCTTCCTGGTGTGGGCGCACCACATGTTTGTAGCCGGCATTTCCCTGTACTCGGCCATGGTGTTTTCCTTTTTCAGCTACCTGGTGGCGGTGCCTTCGGCGATCAAGGTGTTCAACTGGACGGCCACCATGTACAAGGGAAAGATTTATTACTCGACGCCCATGCTGTACGCCATGGGATTCATCGGCCTGTTCACCATGGGGGGGATGACGGGTCTGTTCCTGGCTTCGCTGGGCGTGGATGTGCACGTGACCGACACCTACTTTGTGGTGGCCCACTTCCACTACATCATGGTCGGGGGCATGGTGATGGCCTACCTGGCGGGCATGCATTTCTGGTGGCCGAAAATTACCGGACGGATGTATCCGGAGGCCTGGGGCAAGCTGGCGGCCATGATTATTTTTATCGGCTTCAACCTGACGTTCTTCCCCCAATTCATCCTGGGCTGGACGGGAATGCCGCGCCGCTATCACGCGTATACGCCGGAGTTCCAGGTTCTAAACGTGCTTTCGACAGCGGGTTCCACGGTGCTGGCGGTGGGCTACCTGCTGCCCATGGTGTACTTCCTGTGGTCGCTGCGCTACGGCAAGGAAGCCGGGGACAATCCCTGGGGAGCGGCGGGCCTGGAGTGGAAAACGGCCTCGCCGCCGCCAACCTATAACTTTGAGGAAACACCCGTCGTGACCTGGGAGGCTTACAACTACGACGAGCTTCCCGAGGAGGTCCCCGTTGTCGGATAGCAGCCAAGCCCTGGCCACCCACGAACTGCGGCACCATTTCGAGGACATGGAGCAGCAGCGCGAGGCTTCCTCCATGGGCATGTGGGTGTTCCTGATCACCGAAATCATGTTTTTCGGTGGCATGTTCATGGCCTACCTGCTGTACCGCTACGAGTATTTCGTGGCCTGGCAGGAAGGCAGCCAGCACATGAACTTCTGGATCGGGACCGTCAACACGGCGGTGCTGATCTGCAGCAGCCTGACCATGGTGCTGGCGGTGCTGGCCATCCAGCAGGGGCGGCGTCGCCTGACCTCGGTGCTGCTGGCGGCGACCATCTGCTTCGCCGTCGCTTTCATGGTTCTGAAGGGAATCGAATACCACGAGCACTGGCTGGCGCACGAGTTTCCCGGTCCGTCATTTCATTTTGCCGGAATTGACCCGCGGCACGTGGAGATGTTTTTCGTGCTGTATTTCGTTATGACCGGTTTCCACGCGCTGCACGTGCTGATTGGAATCGGGCTGGTGTCCACCATGCTGTATATGAACGAGCGCGGACATTTTTCGGCCGACTATCACAACCCGGTCGAGAACGTGGGCCTGTACTGGCACTTCGTGGACCTGGTATGGATTTATCTCTATCCCTTGCTGTACCTGATCGGCCACCATCACGTGGGTTGAGAGCGACATGGAAAAGATCATAAGCGGGAAGGTGTATTTCACGGTGTGGGCGGCACTGATGTGCCTGACGGTGACCACGGCAGCGGTGTCGTATGTGGACCTGGGACAGTTCAGCATCGTGGTGGCGTTGCTGATTGCGACCCTCAAGGGATCGCTGGTGGTGCTGTTCTTCATGCATGCGAAATACATCAGCGTGAAAACGACGGTGCTGGTGATCGTGGCGGGATTGTTCTGGCTGGTGATTCTGCTGCTGATGACCATGACGGACTACATAACCAGGGCGTGGTCGTAAGGGCGGATCGTTCGCTGCGCTCAGGATTTCGGCTGGCAGCTCCCGCTGGGCTCACGCCGCCAGAGCGCCTTAAGTTCGAGTTTATAGTCTCCAGTTTCAAAACCATCTGAGGGCACGAACTCGGCTGAATTGCAGGCACTACAAAGCCGCAACTCACGGTCTCGGGTTAGTTTTCTCGAAAATACACAGGTCCTTCATTCGCGCTCGCCTCGCGGTTCGCGCTCGTTCAGGATGACATTCGCGAGAGGGAGCGAGGAGTCCGCCGGGCCGGGAGTTCCTTTCGCGGCAGGAAGAGGTTGCGATATACTCCGCGAGAAGTTGTTGCTGAGGTGAGCCATGGCGTTTTGTACATCGTGCGGGGCGACACTAGAGGGGGCAGGGAAATTTTGCACCAAGTGCGGTGCGGCGATAACGGGAGCTCCAGAAATGCAGCCTACGACGGCCGTAAGCCCGGCGGGAGCGGCAGCGAAGCCGGCCATGGCTGCGGCGCCGGCGGCAACTCCCGGGCAAGGCGGGGGAGCACTGAAGGCGATTCTGATCGTGGTGGCGATCATCGTAGGCGTAATCGTGCTGGGCGGGGCGGTGATCGGATTTGGAGCGTGGCGGTTGATGCGCAACACGCACATTGAGGCAGGCAAGGATGGGGCGCGAATCGAGACGCCGTTTGGAACCGTGGAGAGCAACACCAACGCCACGGCGGCGCTGAGAAAGCTGGGAGTGGATGTTTATCCGGGAGCGCGGCCGCTGCCGGGAGCGGCGGTGGTCAGCATGGGTTCGATGAGCACAGTAACGGCGCAGTTCGAGACGCCGGATTCGCCGGACCTGGTGGAGGCGTTCTACAAGGCGCGCTTTCCGCGGTCGAATATTAATGTGAGCGACCAGAATCAGCGGACCATGGTGTTTACCACGGCAGACAAAGGAATGATGACCATCGTGATCGAGGGGCAGGGGAACATGACCCACATTACGATTTCCAATGTGGGCGCAGGAAAGGCGGAGCCAAGCGAGCCGCAGCCGAATTGAGCTTGGGGTTGCCGGAGCGCAGGAGCAGAATGAAGGCATGGCGACGAGAGCCATGCCTTTGCTGTCTAGTAGTGGCGGGCAGTTACGCTTCTTGGTAGAGACGTTGCTTGCAACCTCTCCCGTGTAGATCAAAGCGAGACGTACCAAGTTACGTCTCTACCGGAGTGCGTTGAGCGCCGGTGCTATTTGGTAGAGACGTTGCTCGCAACGTCTCCCGTATAGATCAAAGCGAGACGTAACAAGTTACGTCTCTACCGGAGTTGGTGGGAATTGGAGACACGATGGCGGGAACGGCTAAGGCGGTGAGCGTAGAGCCGGGAGCATGGCGGACGCTGCGCGTGGATGCAGCCGGGCTGGAGGCGGAGTTGCGGGGCGCGCTGGAGGGCGAGGTGCGCTTCGACGCGGGCAGCCGTGCGGCGTACACGGTGGACGGGTCGAATTACCGGCAGGCGCCGATCGGAGTAGTGATTCCGAAAAGCATGGAAGATGTGCAGCGGACGGTGGCGGCGTGCCGCAAATTTGGCGCTCCGGTGCTTTCGCGCGGCGGCGGCACCAGCCTGGCGGGACAGTGCTGCAATGTGGCGGTGGTGATTGACTGGAGCAAATACCTGCACAAGATCGTGGAAATCAATGCGGCGGAAAAATACGCGCGGGTGCAGCCGGGGCTGATATGCGACCGATTGCGCGAGGCGGCAGCCCGGCATGGGCTAACCTGGGGGCCGGATCCGGCGACGCATACGCATTGCACCTTCGGCGGCATGCTGGGAAACAACTCGTGCGGCGTGCACTCGCAGATGTCGGGCAAGGCGGTGGACAACGTGCACGAGATGGAGGTGCTGCTCTACGACGGCACGCGCATGACGGTGGGCTGGATGAGCGAGGCCGAAATGGAGAGCGCGGCGGCGCGGGGCGGGCGGGAAGCAGAGATTTACTCGCGGCTGCTGGCGTTGCGGAAACGGTACGCGGGGCTGATCCGGGAGCGTTATCCGCGTATTCCCCGGCGGGTTTCCGGCTACAACCTGGATGAACTGCTGCCCGGGCCGGACGGGCGCTGCAATGTGGCGCGGGCACTGGTGGGGAGCGAGGGCACGTGCGTCACCATGCTCGAGGCCAAGGTGCAGTTGATTCCCAGCAAACCGGCGCGGGTGCTGGTGCTGCTGGGATATCCGGACATGTACCAGGCGGGCGACGATGTGCCGCGGGTGGTGGAGTTCGGACCCATCGGGCTGGAAGGCTTCGACGAGGTGGTGGCCATCAACATCCGCAAGAAGGGGCTGCCGCAGCAGGAGTATCTTTCGCTGATGCCGCGGGGAAGCGGATGGCTGCTGGTGGAATTTGGGGCGGATACCAAGGAAGAGGCGCTGGACGCGGCCACGCGCTTTGCGGAGGCGTCGCAGGGGAGGGCGCTGGAGACGCGGATTTTCACCGACGGAGAGCAGCAGAGGCGAATCTGGCTGGTGCGGGAGTCGGCGCTGGGAGCGAACTCGTTTGTTCCAGGACAGAAACACAGCTGGGAGGGCTGGGAGGATTCGGCGGTGGCGCCGGAGAAGATCGGGCCCTACCTGCGGGAACTGCGCCGGCTCTATGACAAATACGGCTACACCGCCGCGCTGTACGGGCACTTTGGGCAGGGCTGCGTGCATTGCCGGGTGGATTTTGACCTGGAGACGGCGCCGGGAATTCAGAAATTCCGGGAGTTCATGGAGGAGGCGGTCGCGCTGGTGGTGAGCTACGGCGGGTCGCTTTCCGGGGAGCATGGGGACGGGCAGGCGCGGGCGGAGTTTCTCGGCCGCATGTTCGGACCGGAACTGGTGGAGGGGTTTCGCGAGTTCAAATCCATCTGGGACCCGGACTGGAAGATGAACCCGGGCAAGGTGGTGGACCCGTACCGCATCGAGGAAAACCTTCGGCTGGGAGCGGGTTACGTGGCGCCGCATCCGCCGACGCACTTCCAGTTTCCCGAGGACCACGGCAGTTTCGCGCACGCCACCTTGCGCTGCGTGGGCGTGGGCAGGTGCCGCCGGTGGAGCGGGCAGGGCGAGCTGGACACCATGTGCCCCAGCTTCATGGTGACCCACGAAGAGCGGCACAGCACGCGGGGCCGCGCGCACCTGCTGTGGGAGATGCTGCACGGCGAGGTGATCAAGGGCGGATGGCGTGATGAACAGGTGAAAGAGGCGCTGGATCTGTGCCTGGCGTGCAAAGGCTGCAAGGGCGATTGCCCGGTGAACGTAGATGTGGCGACCTATAAGGCGGAGTTTCTGGCGCACTACTGGGAAGGCCGGATGCGGCCGCCCCACGCCTACGCGTTCGGGTGGATTGACAAGTGGGCGCGGCTGGCGGCGGCGGCGCCGGGATTGGCCAACCTGTTTACGCAGGCCCCGGGGCTGAGCGGGCTGGCCAAGTGGGCGGGGGGAATTCCGCGGCAGCGAACCATCCCGGCGTTCGCCAAGGAGAGCTTCAAGAGCTGGTTCGGCAAACGGGGCGCGCGCAATCAGGGCAGGCCGCGGGTGCTCCTGTGGCCAGACACGTTCAACAATTATTTCAAGCCGCAGGCCTCGCGGGCGGCTACGGAAGTGCTGGAGGCAGCGGGATACCAGGTGGTGGTGCCGCGGCAGCACCTGTGCTGCGGGCGGCCGCTCTACGATTACGGATTCCTGGAGATGGCCAAGACGTACTTGCAGCGCGTGCTGACCGCATTGGCTTCCGAAATTGACGCGGGGACGCCCATGGTGGTGCTGGAGCCGAGTTGCGGCTCGGTGTTTCGCGACGACATGCGCGGGCTGATGCCGGAGTCGAAACCAGCACAGAAACTGATGCAGCAGACATTTACGCTGGCCGAGTTTCTGGAAAGGAACAAATGCCCGGTCCCTAAGGTGGGGGGCAAGGCGATTGTGCACGGGCACTGTCACCATAAGGCCATCATGCGGCTGAAAGAAGAGAAGCAGGTTATGGAGAAGATGGGACTGGAGTACCGCCTGCTGGACGCGGGCTGCTGCGGCATGGCGGGGGCGTTCGGCTATGAGAAAGAGCATTACGAGATTTCGGTAGCCGTGGGGGAACGGGTGTTGCTGCCGGCGGTGCGCCAGGCCGAGGAGTCAACCCTCATCATTGCCGACGGCTTCAGTTGCCAGAGCCAGATCGAGCAGCAGGCGGGGCGGCGGGCGCTGCACCTGGCGGAAGTGCTGGCGATGGGGGTGAAGAGACCGTGACTTTTCCCACATTTGCCCGCGCCAGAGTTGGTTATGGCCGAAGCTGTGTGGATTGCGGGCAAATGTGGGGCACCCGTCATTGCGGGCAACTGTGGGGGACCCATCATTGCGGGCAACTGTTGGGCACCCGCGTCGCGATGCGCGCCATTCTCATGTTTGTTCTGCTTTCGATCCCCACCGTCCTCGCGGCGCAACCATCGCCTCACGACTGGTACGAGGTCCGGGTAGAGCAGCAACCACCGATAGAAATCATCACCATCACCACGGATGACGGCCCTGTCCGCATTATCCTGCCGGAGTCTGTTGTCAGCGGCGAGCGGTTTTACGGAACCGTCGAGTTGCCATCCGAGGGCGCGAGTACCGCACCGCAATCTTACGTGCTGCAGTTTGCGGGACAGTCGGCCCACGCGAACCAGCGTGGATTTTCGTGGAAGGCGCCAGAGGTTGCGGCGGATACCGAGGTGGTGCTGCTGGTGAGCGATTTCAGAGGCGAGCGCGTGGCGCAGGCGGTTATCACGGTGCAAGCGCGCGCGCCCGCTGCCGAGATGGAGGGCGCGCTCTACATCCCGAAGATCGTCGAGAGCGGCCGCACCATGGCGGTGAGCGGCACATTCGATGGCACGGGCGCAAACGTCTCCCTGACGGTTGGTAATATCCCGGCGGATTTACTGGCGCAGACCACCCACAGGTCGGTGTTTAAAATTCCACCCCGGCTGCTGGGAAACACGAACTACGCATTCACTCAGAGCGGCCAGGTTCATAAGGGAACCCTGCGCTGCGTTGCCATCGAGAAGAAGATGGGCGCTACTTCTCTGCTCAACGACAGGCGAGCGCCCTACCAGCTTGTGGTCCGCGGGCTGCAAGGGATGGACCGTGAGGTCGCGATAGAACTTCGCATCCTCACGCCTACCCTGGCCGCCTTCGATCCGGGGCAAGTCTCGCCCAAAGGCTTATCGGGCGCGCCCGCCGAGATCATCTATTTTCCGCACTTTAGCGAGACCATTTACATTCAGCCTTCCTGGCTGCGTAAGGACGGGACGTTCACCATCAACCGGGTTCTGACTGGCATCCAGCCGGGCAAGATTCGTGTTGCCGCGTCGCTGCTCACACCGGCGACGATTGAAGACGAGGTCGGCCTCGTCCTCAACATGCCACGGCAAAACTTCAGCGATCTCCCCGGTCAGGCGCACGCCGCTCAGTTACGCCGGCGCTACGGCGATCAGGCCATGCCTCTGCTCGAAGCCGTGCTCGACCGCCAACCGGACTTCGGTGAAGCGGTTGATGCCATGCTTTACCTCGATATGGACGCCGCTACGCCTTCCATCTTTCGCGCCATCAGCCGCCGTCCGGATTACAACTGGGATTTCGCACTGGGCTGGTACATGAAGAAGATCGGGGAAGAGCCGAACTATCGGTTTCGAGATGGACTGCACACGGTGGCGGCGCAGATAATCGAATCTAAGCC
>DASVBI010000021.1:0-5619 GCA_036375915.1 Terriglobales bacterium
CACAGTGGCCAGCTGAAATTTCTCAGCGACCCCAACCAGCCGGTGGCGCACATCATCTCCGTGAAGGAAGAAGTGGCGCCGACTCCGGAAGCGGTCGCGGCCGAGGCTGCCGCTGTTCCCGCCGAGCCCGAGGTTATCAAGAAGGGCAAGCAGGAGACCGAGGAAGAGGCTGCCGAAGCGGCTCCGCCAGAGAAGCCGGAAAAGGCCGAGAAGAAGGAAAAGAAAGAAAAATAATGCGCTGCGTTGGTGGCGCGGGCGCCCTCGCCCGCGCACCCGACGGTGCATTAGCAGCTTTCAAAGTTTCAAGGTTTCAGAGTTTCATGGGTGTCGGGAAACCTTGAGACCTGATAAAGGGCAAGGTGACGGGTAACGGTGAAACTGATCGTCGGGCTCGGCAATCCGGGCATCGAATACCAGTTCACACCCCATAACCTCGGGTTCCTGACGGTGGACCGCCTGGCCGAGCGCTGGCGGGTCGAAGTCAAAAACCGGCACTGCCAGGCGTTGACCGCGCGAACCGTGTTCGCGGAACACGCGGTGCTGCTGGCCAAGCCCGAAACTTACATGAACCTGAGCGGGCTGGCGGTGCGCGAACTGGTGGAGGAATACGAGGTCAGGCCGGAGCAGGACCTGGTCGTTATTTACGACGAACTGGACCTGCCCTTTGGCAGCATCCGCATCCGCCCGCGCGGCGGTACCGCGGGCCACAATGGGATGGAATCCATCGTGGGCGCCCTGGGCCGGGAAGAGTTTTTGCGGGTGCGGCTGGGCATCGCCCCCGAGCGCAAGGTCGCGGACGGCGCCCGCTACGTGCTGGCGCAGTTTCGCCGGTCCCAGTACAAAGCCGTGGACCAGATTCTGGACACGGCCGCGGACGCGGTGGAAGCAATTTTGAAGGAGGGTGCGGCGGCGGCCATGAACCGCTTCAACCGCAAGCCCGAAAGCGAACAAGAAAAAGATTAGCCATGGATCTGTGCGGGTTTTCCAGATGGGGTTTTCTCATCCGTGTGCATCCGTGAAATCCGTGGCCAGCTTTTGGAGAAAACATGCAACGTACCTACGAAGTGATGTTTATCGTCCGGCCCGACATGGGCGAAGAAGACTTGGACAAGCTTGTATCCACCCTGGAATCGCAGGTTTCGGGTGCCGGCGGCACGGTCAAAAATGTGGAACGCATGGGCAAGCGCCGCCTGGCGTACATGGTTCGCCGTTTCCAGGACGGAATGTACGTGCTGTTCACGGTAGAAGGCGGAGGCGATGCCATTCACGAATTGGAACGCCGTCTGCGCGTCACCGAGCCGGTGATCAAGTTTCTTACCGTGCGCGTAGACAAGGAGCAGGCGCGCCTGGCCAAGGTGAAAGAACGCCGCAAAGCCCCTGCGCCGCCGCCCGAAACCGGCGGAGAGCCGGCGGCGGTAACGGCATAAACCGTTTCAAAGTTTCAAGGTTCCAAAGTTTCGGAGGCTGAGCCTTGAAAACTTCGAAAGCTGGATTTTGACTTAAGGAGCAACATGGCAGACGAAACCCAAAGACAGGCAACAGCAGAGGCTCCCGCGGAAGCTCCCGCACCCGCGGCCCCGACTCCGGCGGCAGCGCCACCCACGCCCGGACCGCGCGGGGGGCGTGGACCCGGCGGGCCACGTGAAGGTGGTCGCAAGTATTTCCGCCGCAAGAAAGTGTGCAAGTTCTGCGTCGAGAAGATTGATTCGATTGATTACAAGGACTATCGCCTGCTCTCGCAGTTTGTGGCGGAAAGCGGCAAGATCGTGCCCCGCCGCCTGAGCGGAGTGTGCACCCCGCACCAGCGGCGGCTTTCCACGGCCATCAAGCAGGCGCGCAACATCGCCCTGCTGCCCTTCAGCGCCCGCACGTAAGAATGCGGTCGTTAGCCGCTGGCTGTTAGTCGTTAGCTCTGCGGTCGGTTGCCGTGCCCGCGGCCAACGACTAACGACCAACGGCGGTACGGGCGCACAGATATTTTCGGGCGCAAAGCGCCCCACGGAGTCATCCATGGAAGTAATTCTGAAAGAGGATGTACAGAAGCTGGGTTCCCGCGGCGACGTGGTTAAAGTGGCCGATGGATACGGCCGCAACTACCTGCTGCCGCGCAAGCTGGCCATCGAGGCGACTAAGGCCAATCGTGCCGTCATCGAGCAGATGAAGGCGGCGGCGGTGCGTCGCTCCGCCCGCGAGAAGGCCGACGCCGAAGCCCTCTCCACGCAGTTCAACAACCTCAGTCTTTCTTTCCGGCGCCGTTCCGGCGAGCATGACCAGCTGTTTGGCTCGGTTACCTCCGGCGACCTCGCCGCAGAGATGGAGAAAAAGGGCTTCAACGTGGATCGCCGCAAGATCCAGCTGCACGAGCCCTTGAAGTCTCTGGGCGAGTTCACCATCCCGGTGAAGCTGCACAAGGACGTGACCGCCCACGTGCGTGTGGTCATCGAAAAAGAAGCCACGGAAGAAGAGCAGTAATCCGAGCCGGGACCTGCGCTTGGATGGCTTCACCGGCGGGCCGGCTCTCCGGTCTCGCTGGCTGCGGATAGTTCAGGTTTGGGAAGGGCGCAGCTTCAGCTGCCCCTTTCCGCATCCCTTCTGCTTTTGCCGTCTCTACTTTTGTCGTTCTGTACTTTTGTCATCCTGAGCCGCGCGGCTGATTCCGCTTTGGGGGAGAAGGAGCGCAGCGAGCGGACCTGCTTCCGCGCCCTCCGCTGCTTCCAGCCTGTTCCGCAGCCGTTGCAAGCAACGCCTCTACCAAATTGCATCTCTACTTTCGAATCACAAATGGCTCGAGACGTAAATTGTTACGTCTCCGGTTTTCCAATCCATCAGCCGAAACGCCCTTACTGATACCTCCGGGAACTGATTGCTCCTATACGGCGTACAATTCACGGGCGTGCCAGACGGCTGGAGAGCGAAATGGCATCAATCAAACCGGCATTAAATCAACCCCGGGCGCATGCCGAAGCTCGCGCCACCACGATCGCGCTGTTCGCAATCGCGGCGAGCATCGCGCTGCTTCATCTGCTCACCAATTCCCGCTACGGCTTTCATCGTGACGAGCTGCAGAGTCTGAGTGACGCTTTGCATCTGGACTGGGGCTTCGTCCCCTACCCGCCCTTCACCCCATTTGTGGAACGCGTCAGCCTGGGAATTTTCGGCCTGTCGCTCGCCGGACTGCGGCTCTTCTCGGTGATTGCGCAGGCCCTGGCCATCGTAGTAACCGGGCTGATGGCGAGGGAGCTTGGGGGCGGCCGGCTGGCCCAGGTCGCCGCGGCGCTGGCAGTCGCCCTTTCCCCCCTGCCGCTATTTGAAGGCACGGAGTTCCAGTACTCCACGTTTGACTATTTGTGGTGGGTGCTGATTGCCTACTTCGTGATCCGGCTGCTGAAAACGGAGAACCCGCGCTGGTGGCTGGCCATCGGCGCGGCGGTTGGCCTTGGCTTCATGACCAAATACACCATGGGGTTTCTTGTCGCCGGCATTCTGGGCGGCATGTTGCTGACCCGCGCCCGGCGGTGCTTTCGGAGCCCATGGTTCTGGGGCGGCAGCGCCCTGGCTCTGCTGATTTTTCTGCCCAACATCGTCTGGCAGGTCCGGCATGGATTCATCTCCCTGCGCTTTTTGCAGCACATCCATGCCCGCGACGTGGGCGAGGGCCGGGCGAACGGGTTTGTGCGCGCTCAGTTCCTGATTTGCGCCAATCTTTTTGCCGCGCCCTTGTGGATCGCCGGCCTGCTTGCCTTCCTGCGCGACTCGAAATACCGGATGCTGGCTGGGATGTACCTGATCCCGCTGGCGCTCTTCATCATCGGCAAAGGACGCGGCTACTACCTGGCTGCCGCCTATCCCATGCTGATGGCGATGGGCGCGGTTGCAGGCGAACGCTGGGTCGTTTCCCTTTCGCTACGCTGGCGGCGAACGGTCGAAGCGTTTTTCTTTACTGGCCTGGCGCTGGTTGGCTTGTACATTTGTGCCTTGGTTCTGCCGCTGGCCTCCAGTGGCCGCCTGATGGCGTTCGCGCTGAAAAACAACAGCGACCTGCGCGAGGAAATTGGCTGGAACCAGCTGGTCCGAACCGTCGCCGGCATTCGCGATTCCATGCCGCCGGAGCAGCGCGCCGGCGTGGGCGTGCTGGTGGGGAATTACGGCGAGCAGGGCGCAATCGAAGTCCTGGGCCGGGCTTACGGTCTGCCTGTTCCCATCAGCGGCACCAACTCGGCGTGGCTCCGCGGATATCCCGTGCCGCCGCCTTCCACCCTCATCGTCCTCGGCTGGTCGCGCCAGGGCGTGGAGCGCGCCTTCAGCTCCTGCCGCCTGGCCGGACAGGGTGGAAATTCTCTCGGCGTTCCTAACGAGGAAAGCCAGGACCATCCTGATATTTTTGTCTGCGGCCCTCCCCGCCTGCCCTGGCCCGAATTCTGGAAGCAGTTCCAGCGCTTCGGCTGAGCGATCGGCTCATAGGCGGGCAAAATGATGCCGCGCCTTTTGTGACCCGGGCGCCCTCGTCCGCGAGCCCTGGTTGCCTCTCCGAAATCGCCTGGAAACTCGAAACTTGAAACTCGAAACCGTGTTGTTCCTGCTACTCTTCTCGCTGGAGCATGCATGCTGCGCCGCTTATTTATCCTGCTGCTGATTCTCTCTGCTCCCTCGTTTGCTGGGGCGCAGGCCAAGCCACGCGTTCGCGCCATCACCGCGTTCGTGTCCCTCGACCGCGGTCACTACCAGGCCCAGGTGCAGGACGCCGTTTCTTTTCTCCACCAAGCCCAAGCCGCCTACCAGAAGGCCGGCTATGAGGTGCAGACCCTGCGCCTCACCACCCAGCCCTTTCCTCAATACACCCGCGGCCTCTCCAGGGACCAGCAGTTGGCCCTCTTCCGCAGCCTGGATGAGCTGGCGCAAAAGCAGGGGTTTATCGCCAGCATCGGCCCCGCCATGCTCACCGATTCGGATGACCGCGGGCTGGCCGAGCTGCTTGCGGAGGTGCTGGCGAACTCCAGAAATCTTTCCGGCAGCATCGTGATCGCCGCTCAGGACGGTCTGCATTGGAAGTCAATCGCCGCGGCCGCCCGCACCATCCACTATCTTGCGGCGCACTCGCCCGGAGGCGGAGCCAATTTCAATTTTGCCGCCACGGCCATGCTGCCGCCCTATGGCCCCTTCTTCCCCGGCTCGTACTTCACCCGCGACGGCCGCCAGTTTGCCATTGGCCTGGAATCGGCGAACCTGGCGCAGGAAGCCTTCTCCCCCGGTGAAGACTTCGCCTCGGCGCGCGCCGGCCTGGCGCAAAAGATGACGGCCGCCCTCATCCCCATCGAGAAAATTGCCGCCACGCTGGCTGCCCGAACGGGATGGAACTACGACGGCATGGATGTCTCGCCCGCTCCCGGGGGAGAGGTTTCCATCGGCGCCGCCATCGAAAAGCTGACGGGCGCTCCCTTCGGCTCCTCGGGCACGCTCACGGCGGCTGCCCTGGTCACCAGCGTCTTGCGCCAGCTGCCGGTCAAGCGCACTGGCTATTCCGGTCTTATGATGCCCGTCTTGGAGGACAACACCCTCGCCCGGCGCTGGAGTGAGGGCCACATCTCCATTGATGGCCTGCTGGCCTACTCTTCAGTTTGC
>DASVBI010000019.1:0-4011 GCA_036375915.1 Terriglobales bacterium
AGTCGAAGGGCTGCGCCACCCAAAGGCGCTATCCTCAAGCTGGCTGAATTTTCCTGAGTGTTTGCGGCGGGACGCTCACAAGAGAGGTTCTCCTTTCACGCTGAATTGGGCAGTCAGGAGAGAATCTTGTATTCTTTTTCTCATGGCCTCTGAGTTTCTTTCCCGGCTGCAGCAGGGACCGGTGCTGTGCGACGGCGCCATGGGCACCCTTCTCTACGCCAAGGGAGTGTTCATTAACCGCTGCTATGACGAACTGAACTGCTCGCAGCCGGATATGATTCGTGAAATCCATCACGAGTATCTGCAGGCGGGAGCGGAGGTTGTTGAAACCAATACTTTCGGAGCCAACGCCGCGCGCCTGGCCCGGCATGGCTTTGCCGACCGGGTGCGCGAGATCAACCTGGCGGGCGCCCGCCTGGCGCGGGAAGCGGCTAAGAGTTTCGCCGGCTGGGTGGCGGGTTCGGTGGGACCCCTGGGCATTCGCATTGAGCCGCTGGGCAAGACCTCGCGGGAAGAAGCGCGGGCGATGTTCGCGAAGCAGATCGCGGCGCTGGCCGAGGGCGGGGTGGATTTACTGATTCTGGAAACCTTTGGCTACCTGGAAGAGCTGCACCAGGCCATGCTGGCGGCGCGCGAGGTGGACGCCAAGCTGCCTCTGGTGGCGCAGGTGACCATTGATGACGATGGCAACTGCCTGGACGGCTCCAGCCCCGAAGCCTTCACTCCGCAGATCACCGAATGGGGAGCGGACGTTTTGGGCTGCAATTGCAGTGTGGGGCCGGTGGCCATGCTGGACGCCATGGAGCGGGTGCGCCGGGTTACCGAGCTTCCGCTGGCCGCACAGCCCAACGCCGGCATGCCGCGCAGCGTGGAAGGACGGAATATTTATCTGTGCTCGCCCGAGTACATGGCCAGCTATGCCCGCAAGTTTGTGGCGGCGGGCGTGCGGCTGGTGGGCGGCTGCTGCGGCACTACTCCCGAACACATTCGCGCCATGAAGGCGGCGCTGCAGGTGGGCAAGGCGCGCAACCGCGCCAGCACCTTTCCCGTAGGCACTGCCCCGGCGAAGCCTTCGGCACAGGAACCGCCCCCGCTGGAAAAGCGCTCGCGCATAGGGGCAAAGCTGGCTGAGGGCGAGTTCGTCACCATGGTGGAAGTGGTGCCCCCCAAGGGCACTGACATTCTGAAGGAAGTGGAAGGAGCGCGTTTTCTTAAGTCGGTGGGCGTGGATGCGGTCAACATTCCCGATAGTCCTCGGGCGTCGGCGCGCATGAGCAACCAGGCGCTTTCCATTCTGGTGCAGCAGCAGGTGGGTATTGAAGCGGTGCTGCACTACACCTGCCGCGACCGCAACGTGCTGAGCATCCAATCCGACCTGCTGGGAGCGGCGACGATCGGCATTCGCAACCTGATTTGCATCACTGGAGACCCGCCCAAATTGGGAAATTACCCGGATGCCACGGCCGTTTTCGATGTGGATTCGATTGGCTTGGTCAACATCGTGCACAACCTGAACCGGGGCTTGGACATTGGCGGCAATCCCATCGGCGCTGGCACCGGTTTTGTAATTGGAGTGGGAGCTAATCCCGGAGTGCCCAACATTGACGAAGAGATTCGGCGCTTCGAGTACAAGGTGGAAGCGGGAGCGGAATACGCCGTCACCCAGCCGGTATTCGACATTGGCCTGCTGGAGAATTTCATGCGCCGCATCGAGCATTGCCGTATCCCGGTCGTTGCCGGCATCTGGCCTCTGGTCAGCGTGCGCAATGCCGAGTTCATGAAGAACGAGCTGCGGGTCTCCATTCCCGATGCCATCTTCCAGCGCATGGGAGCAGCCAGCAACGCCGAAGTGGCCCGCCATGAAGGCGTAGCGATTGCGCGGGAGATGCTGCTGGCCATCCGCGATCTTGTCCAGGGAGCCCAAATCAGCGCTCCCTTTGGCAAGTACAGCGCCGCCGTGGACGTACTGGAGGTGCTGGGGCAAGGCGGCGCTGCGGCCAGTTAGGCGCTTTTTGGGTCTGACTCCCAACCCCGGATTTCGCAAAACCGACAGATTAAATTTCCTGCGCAAAATCTGCAGGAATGTGCATTAGAATAGGAATGAGGGAGTACGTGCCAAAGTTTGAAGAGTGCCTCCAGCGCCTGGAAAAAATTGTAAGCGAACTCGAAAAGGGAGATATCCCCCTGGAGAAATCGCTGGCGCTTTTTGAGGAGGGCATGCAACTTTCCAGCGCCTGCCGCAAGGAACTAGAGCAGGCCGAAGGGAAAGTCGAGATCTTATTGAAACAGAACGGGAAATTACAGGCCGAACCCTTCGAGCCCCTGACAGAGAAGGCGGAGGCGAACAGGTAGTCGCCGCATTTTCGTCACGCTCGTTTGACCAGTAAGCCGCCGCGGTAGTGAAGGTCACTGCGGTGTTTACGCAGCCGTTGCGTAGGCGACGGTCGAACCTCAGGGGGAAGTATGCAGCCGCTAAACGTAGTTGTTCTGCAGAGCCAGGCGGAAGTCGCGCAAAACGTGCAGACCTCGCTGCAAAATCACTTTAATTTCATATATTTGGCGCGAAACCTCGGAGAGGCGAAAGCGGCCATTCCGAAGTACCGGGCACAGGTCGTGGTACTCGATCTGGAACTGGTTTCGCGTTCCGAAGTGGAATGGCTAAGGCGCGAGTTTCCTGGCATTTGCCTGGTTTGCACCCATCGTCTGGCGAACGAAGAGATGTGGACAGAAATGGTAGAGGCCGGGGCCAGCGATCTCTGCTTTTCTGCCGATTGCCGCGGAATTTTGAACGCGGCGTTGCGCACCACGCAGGCTAGTAAGTCTATTGCCGCTTGAGGACGAATCTGGCGCAAACTTCAGGTGTAGAGTCGTTCTTTGTCTGAAGGGAGGGGTGTTTGCCTCCCGGCAGCTCTGGCCATAAGATTGCACTAAGGGTGGATGCGGCTATTCCCAGAGAATGGCCGAGGAGCGCGGCTTGCAGGCCCGCTGCCAGGAATTCCTTAACTGCGGGTACTCATTCTCATGAAACGTCCAAGACCAACAAAAGGGTTTTCCCTGATCGAACTGCTGATTGTGGTGGCCATTATTCTCATCATTGCGGCCATTGCCATTCCCAACCTGTTGCGAGCCAAGATCTCCGCTAATGAGGCCTCGGCGGTGTCGTCCATTCGCACCATTCAGCAGGCTGAATTGTCGTACACCACCTCCTATCCCAACAGCGGGTACGCGGCTCAACTCTCGAACCTGGGCGGCGCTACCCCGTGTGTGCCCACACCTGCCAGTGCCTGTTTGATTGACCAGAGTCTGGCTGGGGGAACCAAGAGTGGATATCTTTTTACGGCGGCAGGCGGAAATCCGGTAAACGGGGCTAACACCACGTACGCAATCGGGGCTGCGCCCATCAGTTTCAACAAGTCGGGTGTGCGCCTGTTCTGCTCCACCGAGGACAATGTGATTCGTTGGGATGCGAATGCCAGCCAGAGCACGACCCCGCCCAGCGCTCAGCAGTGTCCCAACTTCACCGCACTGCAGTAAGAGGCTAGGGCAGAGGTGACGCAGGAGAGAGGCGTCTTCGCGCCGCTCCCGCCATATCCAATTGGCTGTGGTCAACTGACTGGCTGCCTAGCCGGTCAAAGGCAGAAAATTCCGCAGGGCGGAAGGGCTCACCGTCTTCCCTCCGCGCACCTGGTCAAAGGTACACTCCTGAGGTTTTTTATCGGGGCGCCAGCGCAGGAATTTAGCGCCGTGGCGGAAGCGCCCGCCGGAGAAGTGGTCGTAGCGCACTTCGCAAACCAGCTTGGGCGGCAGCGGCTGCCATTCCATGGAGCGTTTGGTGCTCCAGCGACTGAGCCCGCCCGGGGCTTTTCCGGTAAAGCCCGGTGGTCCAATCAGGGGCTCAACAATTCCCTTCAATTCACGGCGCTGCTCGGCGGTGAAGCTGGAAGTAAACCCAACGTGATCGAGCAGCCCCTGTTGGTTATAAAGGCCGAGCAGCAGCGAACCCACTTCTCC
>DASVBI010000317.1:0-11318 GCA_036375915.1 Terriglobales bacterium
TGGGGCACCCTCCTCATGAACAAATAGGGGCACCCGCAGATGTGGAGCACCCGCACGGAAAAATGCCGTGCACCCGCTGCTCCTACGCGGCGGTGGCGGAGACGCGCTCCAGCGAAGGCCTGGCCGGGGCGAGCGCGAGCAGGGTCACGCCGATGAAGGCCAGCACACCCACGGCGATGAGCAGGCTTACGCGCTCTTTCGGAATCTGGTAAGCCATTACCGCCATGACCGCGCCGTGGGCGAAGCTCGACCAGGCAGTGAAGGCGATCAGGCTGCGATGCGCCGACGGGTTGCGCACGGCCAGGAGGATAAAAACGCCGAGCGTCACATAAATGCTGAGCATCATCTTGTCGCCGGAAGAAACATCCGAGTGCGCGTTCAGCAGAGACGGCAAGAGGGGATAGAGGCCGGCCACAAACAGCAATCCCACCAATACCAGCAGAACTTTCAAGGCCCGATCTCGCGTCATGGTCATTCTCCTCAGGCGAAATATTTGGTGCCCACTTAAGCCAAAAGCAGGCTTGAGTGGGGCACCGCCTTTCCGTTTGGAACGGCTGGAAGCAATCTACTGCCGGTTGTGTGCCTCTCCCAGCACGATAATTTTCGTGTTGCTCCCGAACTTCCTGTAATCGCTGTCGGTAATGTCTACGTTGAAATCGAAGTTTTTCAAGAGCGCCAGGCGGAAGTCCGCGTTCAGAGCGATGTGTTTTTGCAGCCAGACTTCATTATTGACCCGGGTCTGCTCAATCACGATGCGCGAGCCTTTGTGCACGCGCAGCAGGAACAGTCCAAAGGAAACCGTGTCAATGCACTGCACGTCCAGCTTCCGCCACTGGGTCTCATCTTTGTCAATCCAGGCGCGAAAGCGGAACTTGGGCAGGATTTTGGCCTCCTTCAGATGTGGTTTGTAGTCCGGCCTGGGCTCGGCGTCAATGACGTAGTTTTCCCGGCCATCGAGACTCTCCACGCCGAGGAAGCGGAAGTTGTAGGCATCGGCAACCTCGCCGACAAATTTTCTGCCGTCTTCGCGGTCTTTTTCTTCTTTCTGCAATCGCTTCTCGCGATCCGCCGGCGATTCCTTTCTGCGCTTGTCAATCAGCTTCTGGATTTTCTCGTCCTCTTTTTTAGCCTCTTTCTCGGAGAGCGGTTTGTCGTTTTTGGAGATCAGTTTCTGCACCTGCTCCCCGTAGATCTCCATCACGTCGTAGGTTTTGATCTCCGTGGACTTCACCCGGCCTTTGCCGTCTACCCGGTGGTTTTCCTCGCGTTCGACGTAGGTATAGTCGCGCTGCTTTTTGTCGTTCGCCATATCGTGGTCGGCGGTTTCGCGAATGAGCTGGCGAATCTGGTCTTGCGAGAGGGAAGTTGAGGCGGAAGAGGCGGCAACCGGCCCAGGGGTTTTCTGCTCAGGAGGCGTTGCCTGGGCGAGCGCCACAGCCGAGAGCATGGCAGCAAGAACCGCGCACCTGAGATACATATTCATACTTACGCTTGGAACCGGCGGCAGTTCCATCAAATTATTTGTGCCCGCCCGGTTGTCTATTGGCTTGAAAGCAAAGGAAGGCCCACAGGGACACTTCGCAAGTACCTGAAAAAGAACGTTATCCTCGGCTGATGGCTATGCGGAAATGTCCGTTCTTGGAAGCCTCTGTTCGAAAACGCACACAGCGCGGTGCGGGTGCCCCGCATTTTCCGCGCTGCAACGCGGGTGCCCCACATTTGACCGCAGCCGATGGCCGCTGATTTCTTAACGCTCCCTCGGCGGCCAAATGTGGGGGTGTGTGTCGAGATTGAAACGAACGGTCAGAAACTTCCCCACATTTGCCCGCAACCCAAGTTCCTCATGAATTAAGGCTACTCTTGAGCGGGCAAATATGAGGCACCCGCGTACCCGCGGGTAAATGAGGAGCGCCTGCCGAAGTCTTATTTTCCGCCCAGCACCAGCTTGGCGATGGTTTGCAGCTGCATGTTGGAGGTGCCTTCGTAGATTTTGCCGATCTTGGAATCGCGGAAGTACTTTTCCACCGGGTAATCCTTGGTGAAGCCGTAGCCGCCGTAAATTTCCACCGCCAGCGAGGTCACGCGCTCCGCCACCTGCGAGCAGAACAGCTTGGTCATGGCCGCTTCCTTGACGAAATTCATGCCCGCGTCCTTCATGCGTGCGGAGTTGTAAACCATCATGCGGGCGGCTTCGATCTCGGTGGCCATCTGCGCCAGCTGGAACTGGATGCCCTGGAAGTCGGCAATGGATTTGCCGAACTGTTTGCGCTCCTGGGAGTATTTGGCGGCGTATTCCCAGGCGCCGCGGGCCACGCCCGCCATCTGCGCGCCAATGCCGATGCGGCCTTCGTTCAGGGTTTCAATGGCGATCTTGTAGCCCTTGCCCACCTCGCCCAGCACGTTGTTCTTGGGCACGCGGCAGTCTTCCAGGATGAGCTCGCAGGTGCTGGAGGCGCGAATGCCCAGCTTGTCTTCTTTCTTGCCCACGGAGAAGCCGGGGAAGTCGCGCTCGACCAGGAAGGCGGTGATGCCGCGGTAGCCGGCGGCGGGGTCCACGGTGGCGAAGAGCACAAACAGGCCGGCTTCCTTGCCATTGGTGATCCACAGCTTGCGCCCGTTGAGCACGTAGTCGCCGCCGCGAAGTTCGGCTTTGGTCTGCAGCGCGAAGGCGTCCGAGCCCGAGCCGGCCTCGCTGAGCGCGTAGGCGCCCACGCACTCCGAGGCCATGCGCGGCAGGTAGCGCTTTTTCTGCTCCTCATTGCCCCAGCGCAGCAGGGCGTTGTTGACCAGGGTGTTCTGCACGTCCACCACCACGCCGGCGGAGGCATCCACCCGCGACATCTCCTCCACCGCCAGCACCGCCTCGAAGAAGGTGCCGGCGCCGCCGCCGTACTGCTCGGGAATCTCGATGCCCATCAGCCCCAGCTCGAAGAACTGGCGGATCAGCTCCTTGTCGAAGACGCCCTTTTCGTCCATTTCGCGCGCCAGCGGGCGAACCTTGTCCTCGGCGAACTGGCGTATGTTGTCGCGGAACAGGAGTTCGTCTTCGGTCAGGGCAGTCAGGGGGGCAGGGGCGGCGGCTCGTTGGAGCGTGGTTTCAGGCATGAGCACACTTCCTTGGGAGCAAGAATAGGAACCACAGATTGTATCGAATTTAAGCGGAATCAGGGGGGTGGCAAGAAGCAGGTCCTTCGCTGCTGCTCAGGATGACAACCGTAAAAAGCAGGTCCTTCGAGTCGGACGCGCATCTGTATTGCGCGTCCTCCCTCAGGATGACATTTCGGGTGGTGGGGCGCTGCTACTTGCCGCGATAGACGATTTTCAGGGCGTCGCTGGTGAGGATGCGGCGCACCTGGTTGCGGGCGTGCACTGACCAGGGCCCGGTGCTGTCCAGGCGCACATAGGCGCGCCAGTGCTTCAGAGCATTGCGCGGCTGCTTCATCTTCTCGTAGGCCAGGGCCAGGTTGTAGTGGGCGTCGCCGTAGGTGGGGGCCAGCATGAGCGCGGTGCTGTAGGCCTTGATGGCTTCGGGGACGCGGCCGGTTTCGTCGAGCACATTGCCCAGGTCGAAATAGGCGAGGGCATAGCGGGCATCGGCCTCAATGGCGGCGCGATAGTGGTGCTCCGCCTTCACATAATCCTGACGGTTGTAAAACAGAGTGCCCAGGTTGATGTGTGCGGCTGCGTGCTGCGGTTCCATTTCCAGCACCTTCTCGTAAAGGGCAATGGCTTCGGTCTGGGTGCTGGGCTCCTCTTCCAGCGCGATGCCGCGGGCAAACAGCTCGGCCACGCTCTGGTCGCTGGGGATGGCGCGCACCCTGGCGTTGGCCGCCACCACCTTGTCGGAGGGGTCAAAATCCATGACGAACTGCCCGGCAATCGGTTCCAGCGCCTTGCCTTCATGGCGGAAGACCACGCGCGCACCGGTGGAGTAGGCGCCTGCTTCCAGCAGGGGATTTTCCATGCCCGCCACCTGTTTTTGCATGGCCTGCAGCGACTCGCGGATCACTGCCGGGCGCACCCGGCGGGCGCACAGGTCGCGCACCTTTTTTACCTGCAGAAGGTCGAAAAAGGAGTAAGTCTCGGCGGAGGCAAGAAGGCCGGCCTTTTCCCATGCCGTCAGCTGTCGCGCCGTTAAGCGAAGAATGCGCAGCAGGTCGGTTCGACTGTATCTGTGCACGGCTTTATAGGTTTCTTCCTGCGCGTATTATGTTGAGACGGCCACCTGTTTGGCAATAGGGAAGTCAGCTTAATTGTGGAAAATCAGTACCTTGTGAGCCAAGAGTGGAACGGTTTTTGCACACCTGGCGGAGGAAATCTGGAATTCGAGGGCAATTACCGGATGGCGGGCGCAGACTGGCCCCGTATATAGCTAGGGCATCATTTGCTGGAGGGTAGTGATGCTGTGTGCCGCACCCGCTCCTGAGAGTATCCGGCCTGAGGCCGCCATGCCGCCGGTGAAATTGATTGCCACCATCGCGCAACGCATTCAGCAGTTGGATTGGGAGGCGCTGCAGGCCGCGCTCTCAGAAAACGGCTATGCCCAGACCGGGTGCGTGCTGACGCCGCAGGAATGCAGGGCCCTCACAAAGCTCTATGGCGATGACGGGCGCTTTCGCAGCCACATTGATATGGCGCGCTTCCGCTTCGGGCTGGGGAACTACAAATACTTTGCCGACCCGCTGCCCGGCATGATCCAGGAGCTGCGCAACAGTTTTTACCCGCCGCTGGCTGGACTCGCCAACCGCTGGATGGAAAACCTGGGAAGCGGCGAGCGCTTTCCCCGGCGGCTCGACGAATTTCTCAAAGTCTGCCACCGCCATGGCCAGCGCCGGCCTACTCCTTTACTGCTGCGCTACACCGAGGGCGGCTACAACTGCCTGCACCAGGATATTTACGGTGAAGTTGCTTTCCCCCTGCAGGTGGCCTGCTTCTTGAGCCAGCCGGGGCGGGACTACACGGGTGGCGAGTTTCTGCTGATGGAGCAGCGGCCGCGGGCACAATCCAGGGGCGAGGTGGTGACGCCGCAACAGGGGGAGGCGGTCATCTTCACCACCCGCTACCGGCCGGTGCGCGGCAGCCGCGGCTACTACCGCGTCAACATCCGCCACGGCGTCAGCACGGTGAAATCAGGCGAGCGCTACACCCTGGGCATCATCTTCCACGAGGCCAGGTGACGTTTGGTAGCGCCGCCGTCGCGGCGGCTGTCCGGGCGAGCGTTTCGCTGGTACGACGGAGGTTGGGACGCCTCCGCGACAGCGGGTGCCCCACATTTTGCCCGCCTCACGAAACCCTGACCTCATGACGAACTTGGGTCGGGGGAAAATGTGGGGAAGTTCCTGACCTTTAATTCGATCTCCCAGACATTCCCACATTTGGCCGCCACAGAGTTGTTGTGCATGGGGCGACGTTGCAGTGCGGCCAAATGTGGGGCACCGGCGCAGATGATTGCACCATGGTAGTTGCTGGCCCCGGGAAACGTTATTCGTACCGCCAAACGGAACTTCGCAGCCCGCCTAACGCCCTTTTCCCGCCGTGCCTGCCGCGGCCGTGCTCGAGGCAAACTCCTCTCCCATCCAGCGCTGGAAGGCGGTCATGTTTTGCGGCCGTCCCAGGAAATTCCGCACCAGCGTGTTGGCCGAGACGGAACCGCCCGGCTCCAGCACCTGGCGGCGGTAGCGCATGGAGGCTTCGCCCGCCAGCAGGTTGGCGGGATCAAACTGGGCAAAAAAGTCCTCCGCAATCACCTTGTCCCACAGGTAGGTGTAGTACGCGGATGAGTATCCGGCCAGGTGGCCGAAAGAGGCGTACATGTGGACGCCGGGGAAAGGAACGAAAGGAGTGTAGTCGCGCGTGGCTTGCGGGCACACCGCCTCGATGTTCACATCCTGCGGCCGGGTGCGATACAGCTCGTAGGAAATAGCCGTGTAGGAGTTCTGCTGCTGCACCCAAACGCCGCGTCCGAAGGCGGAGGCGCGGTTCATGCGCGCCACCAGTTCCGCGGGAATGGGCTGGCCGGTCTGGTAGTGGCGGGCGAAGGAGGCCAGCACCTGCGGGCTGCGCATCCACTCCTCCAGCATCTGCGAGGGCGCTTCGCCAAAATCAGCTTCCATGCTGATGCCGCTGATTCCCGCCCAGGCCTGCTGGCCGCCCAGAATCCAGTGCATGAGATGGCCAAATTCGTGGAAAAACGTAACCACATCGCCGTATTCCATGAGGCCGGGATCGCTGGCGGTGGGCACGGCAAAGTTGCACACCAGGATGGCTTCCGGCAGCTGTTTTCCCCTTACGCCATCGAGCACCGGCGCCATTTCCGCGTGGCTGTACTTGCCGGGGCGGGGATGCAGGTCGAGATAAAAGCGCCCGATCATTTTTCCGCCATCCAGCACGTCCCAGGTTTCCACCGCCGGATCCCAGGCCGGCACCCCGTTCTCCTGGCGAAAAGTAAGGTGGAACAAGGTAGCCGCGGTGTCGAGAATCCCCTGCTTAACCCGGGCGAAGGGCAGGTAAGGACGCACGGATTGTGAATCAAAGTTGTATTCCGAGCGTCGAACCTGCTCCTGCAGGTAGGAAACCTCATAGTCGTCAACCGCGCTGGCCTGGGGATCGAGCTTCTTTTTCTGGGCCAGCAGCATGGCAAACTCGCGATCCGCGACCGGCTGCGAGGCGCTGTTTACCTGCTGGATGAAATCGGCGATGTTCGCGCCTTTCTGGATCATTTTGTCGGCGGCGTTGTAGTCGGCCCAGGAGCTGTAGCCCAGCAGGGAGGCGATCTGGTAGCGCGTCTGCATCATGTTGCTCAGAACATCATGATTTTTAGGATAGGCGCGGGTGGTAAATGCCTCCCACAGGCGCCGCCGCAGGGGGTCGCTTTTGGCGAACTTCATTACCGGAACCAGGTCGGGATAGTCGGTGGTGATGCGTATCTTGCCGTCGGCGCCGGGCTTGTGGCGGTCAATGTAGTCCTTTGGCAAGCCTTCCAGTTCCCCGGGATCAGCCTCCACGGTTTTGGTGCCGTCGGAAATGTTGCGGTCGTACATGGACTGCTCTTCGGTGAGCTGATCGTTCAGTTGCTTGATGCGGGCCCGAGTGGCCTCGTCCTTGTCCACGCCGGCCAGGCGGAATTCAAGCAACTGCCGTTGCACGTAATAGCGGGTGGCGGCATCGGCGGGAGAGAGATCCAGGGCCGCGAGAGCATGGTAAACCTCCCGGTTGAGGGCCAACGCGGTTTGCGCCGCGCTCACCTTGCGCACCATCTCCGTGGCGTGATCGCGAAAGCCGGCGTCGGGATGCACCTGCTGCATGAGTCCGGCAAAATAGGCGGCGCTATTCAATTGCCGGCTGGCCTCGTCGAAAGGCGCAAGGGTGTTGTCCACGGTGCGCGCCCCCTTCACCGCGAGAATGCGGTCCACGGCTTGCTGGGCGGCGGCCAGGCGCTCGTTTTCTGTTTTCTCGAAGGCCGCAACGTCGGGTTTCGCGCTCCACAAAGGCGGCTGCATTTTGCTCCAGTCCTGGGCTCGGGCAGAGATGGCGAGAAACGGCAGCAACAGCAAACTGGCTAGGCGCACGCAGGTAGGCATGGATATCCTCACGCTCGGCAAAGACTATTTAGCAGAGACGGGGAGAGAGGCAAAAAGTTAGCAGCCAGACAGATTGATTTCCGGCGCGCAAGAAACAACGTCAGCCTCAGCACGGATTTCTTATGCTTCCGGTGGCGAGCGACGGCCAGGACTTGTGGCCGTCCGGCCGGCATTTTATACCAGTTCGGGCTTGAAAGCGCCCTTGCCAGAAATTGCATCCCGACAGTGTAATTCCATCCGCCAACAGCCGCCGCACCGGCGCGGCGAACGTCCCAACCGGCGGTGGTACGCCTCCGCCTTGTCCTCCGGACTTGCCCCAGCAGCTCCGATTGGCTCAGTTCGCGTCTTTACCGCACCGGTACTTGGCTTTAGAATCAAGTTCGGGCCGAGATAGCTCAGTTGGTAGAGCAGCTGATTCGTAATCAGCAGGTCGCCGGTTCAAGTCCGGCTCTCGGCTCCAGTTTCCCCGTCCTCTCATCAGCGCAAGCGGTTCGCGCTGGCCAACATTCTGCAACAGAAACATTCCAACAGCCTAGCAATCGTGAAGATCGCCTTGCAGGGAGCCTCGGCTTAGCAGCGGTCTGAGTCGGGGGAACAGCCTAGACGGTGTTAAGGCGCGAAATATGCAGAGCAGATGAAGTGGTTGGGGTATATTGGACAGCAAATTCTGGCCTGCCCAGTTATCCCCATGCGAATTGCCACTTCCGTCCTCTTGCTTCTGTTTGCTGCCTCGTTTGCCCAGGCGCAAAGAACCTACACCAACATTGACGACCTGCAGAGCGGCTGGGGGTCGTGTTCCACCTGCGCCGGGGGAGCCAATCCCGCGGACGTGTGGTGGATGGCGCGCAACCAGACCACGCCTTCGCTGGACGGCGCCAGCACCCAGTTGTACATGTCGGCCGGCAAACCCTACGCGGATGTGCTCTTCTATAACAAGCTCGGCCCCAACGACTCCGTCAGCCAGTTCAGGTGGGACTTCTGGTTTCGGGTGGATTCCGCATCGCAGAACGCGGAGGCGCTGGAGTTCGATATTTTCCAGTTCATCGTGCCCACGGAGTACATGTTTGGTTCGCAGTGCACCTATTCCACCGGCAAGTGGGACGTGTGGAACGCCGGCTCGCATCGGTGGGTGGACGTCGCGGTGCCCTGCCCGCGCTTCACCGCCAATACCTGGCACCACATCATCTGGCAGGTGCACCGTACCGCGAGCAACAAGATGATGCATTACGACGCGTTGACCATTGACGGCACGAAGTACTTGGTGGGCGTGACCGAACCTGCGGGGGCCCTGCCCGCGGGCTGGTCGGACATGATGGGCGTGCAGTGGCAGTTGGATGGACCGGGCAATCCCAACCTGCTGCCCATCTCCTTCAATGAGTGGATTGACAAGGCTTCCCTGACGGTCAAGTAGCCCGGGTTCTCAAATCTGCGCCGCGAAGCAGCACCGGCGGCAGCCCTGCCGCGTTTTCCCCTCCTGCGATAAGCTGGAAGGGGCCCCTGTTTGACCAGGTAGCGGGCGCACGACGAGAAACTCCCATGGAACCGAAACTTTCTCCCGACCAGATTCTGCGCGAAGAATTCAACCGCTGGGCCGAGGCCGGCCGCGGCGAGGAGATGGAGCGCCATCACCTCGACATCACCGAAAAAACCATCCGCATCATGGATTTGCGCCCCGGCGAGCGCGTGCTCGACCTGGGCTGCGGCGCGGGCTGGGCCACGCGCCTGCTGGCCCGCCTGGTGTCGGATGGGCCCGAAGGTTTCGGCCAGGTGGTGGGCCTGGACGTTTCCGATGAGATGATTCGCCGCGCCCGCGCCGCCTCGCGCGAGTTCGAAAATGTCATGTACGTGTGGGGCTCGGCGCAGCAGATTCCCTGGGAGGAGAACTTCTTCGACAAGGTGCTGTCCGTGGAGTCGTTCTACTATTATCCCGACCAGGAGCGGGCGCTGGCGGAACTGTTCCGCGTCATGGCGCCGCAGGGGCGGTTTTTCATCCTTATCAATTTGTACAAAGACAATCCCTACTCGCTGCGCTGGGTGGAGGAGCTGCAGGTTCCGGTGCACGCGCTCTCCGAAACCGAGTACGTGGAGATGCTCAAGCGCCACGCCTTTGAGAAGGTGGAAGCGCGGCGCATTCCCGACGACACCCCCACGCCCGACGAGTACAGCGGCAAGTGGTTCAAGAACGCAGCCGAGTTGCGCGACTTCAAGCGCATCGGCGCCCTGCTGCTTATGGCCACCAAGCCGGACGTGCGCGTGGCTGCGCCCGGATACCAGATTTATTAGTTGCCGGAGGCTGGAGCCAGACAGTACCCAGTACCCAGTGCCCAGTACCCAGTGCCTGTTACCCAGTTCTCTCGCGGTTCTGAAGCCGCAAGCTTGCCCCATCGGATGAGAATTATAAGGGCGGGGGCGCCCTGGCCATCCGCGGCGCAGGGGGGCCGTTGTAATATGAAGCTTCGCCCGCATGGCACCCGGTTCACGTCCCGAAACCGCAGAAGCCGCGCCCTCCATCCAGGAGATTGCGCGCCTGGCAGTACTCCCGCCGGTGCAATCCGCATTTCGCTGGTTTGTGGCCCAGGAGCCCCAGATTGCCGGGTGGCAGATGCAGTTGGCGGGAATTGCCGGGCCGCCTTTTGGGGAAGGCGAGCGTGCTTTCTGGCTGGCAGAGCGTTTTCGCGAACTGGAACTGGATGACGTTCACATAGACGAAGTAGGTAACGTGTTCGGCGTCCGGCGGGGCATTGAGCCCAGCAACCGCTTTCTGGCCATCAGCGCCCACATAGACACGGTGTTTCCCGCAGGCACCGCCTTGCGCCCGCGGCGGGAAGGCAGCCGGTTGTACGGCCCCGGTATTTCCGACAATGGCGCCGGAGTGGCCGCGCTGCTGGCCACGGCGGGCGCGCTGCAGGACTCCGGCATCCGCCACCTGGGCCCGTTGGTGTTCATTGGCAATGTGGGAGAAGAAGGCGAAGGCGACCTGCGCGGCATGCGCCACATTTTTTCCGACCCGCACTGGTCGGAGGCCATTAAGGCCACGCTGGTGCTGGACGGGGCGGGTGTGGACTCTATCGTGGCGGAGGCCCTGGGCAGCCGGCGCTTTGAAGTTGTGGTGCGCGGCCCGGGCGGCCACTCCTGGAGTGACTTCGGCGCGCCCAATCCCATCATCGTGCTGGCCCGCGCCATCGAGCGCTTCACCCAGGTGCGGGTGGCGGCTGTGCCCAAGACCACCTTCAATATCGGCGTCATCCGTGGCGGCACTTCGGTGAACTCCATTCCGGAATCGGCCAGCATGCGCGTGGACCTGCGCTCCACCTCTTCAGCCGAGATTGACCGCCTGGAAACGGCGCTGCGCGTTGCCCTCGACCAGGCTTTGATGGCGGATGCAGGCCGGGCGCGCAACGGCGCTCTGGCCTATGAGGCCAATGTGATCGGCAGCCGGCCGGCGGGCGAACTGGATTCCAACGCCCGCATTTTGCGCGTGCTGCGCGCGGTGGATTCGCACCTGGGCAATCCCTCGCAGGTGCAGCGCGCCTCCACCGACGCCAACATTCCCTTGTCGCTGGGCCGCGAGGCGGTAGCCATCGGCGGCGGCGGCGCAGGCGGCGGCGCCCATACCCTGCAGGAGTGGTTCGACTGCGCCGGCCGCGAACTGGCGCTGAAAAGGATTCTGCTGGCGGCGCTGGCATTGAGCGGAGTCGCGGCGTGAAGCCGGCAGTTTTAGTTACATTTCTGGTTGCA
>DASVBI010000216.1:0-2431 GCA_036375915.1 Terriglobales bacterium
AGGGCCGGGAGCGTGCCGGGGACGAGCCCTTGTTGAGGGCGGAATTGGCCCCGCCCTCGAGGGCAGACTGCACGTTGATGGAGTCGTCCACGAGGGCGAGGATGGGGGTGGATTTGCAAGCCGTGGCGGAACGAATGGCGGTGATGGCGTCAGTTACGCTGGGTACACTGGCGAAATCTGCAATAAAGCCATCAAAATGCCGGCGGAGGAGGGCGGCAATGGCGTAGTCCGGCTCCGATTCCACCTCAGCCAGCACTCCCCACTGATGCAGGGGGGCCAGCAAACGAGCGGTGGAACGGGGATCGCGGGTGAGGACGAGAGCGTTAAGCTGGCTCACAACATCAATCTACGTCAATTCATTGGCTCTGGAACATGACCCAGGTCCAACTTGGCGCCAGGAGAGTGGACACAGGGAGCGTGGCCAGCTTCGTTAGGGCCGGGAAATAGGGCGATGGGGGGCATGTCCGGGAGGACAATGCCGGGGCAGGACAGGCTCCGCCTGTGGTTACTTGCGATTTGGTGGAGGCGGGCTAGGATTTTCAAGGGAGCGGTTTCCAGTTTCAAGTTTCGTCCTGACTACGCACCCGGCGAGGACCTGAAACTCGAAAGTTGAGTTCACATGAAAGTACTGGTGATCGCGTCATCCAAGCGGATTCGACGGCAGCTCATTGAGCAGGCCCAGACGGAAGGGCACGACGTAACGGCCTTGGAACGAAAGCGGCCGCGGTTTCGTTGGCGCCGACCCCAGCATCGCGTGATTGCGGGTGACGTGCTGGATGAGCGCTCCTTGGGGCCTGCGGTGGCGGGCCAGGAAGCGGTGGTTTGCTGGCTGACGCAGAAGGCCACGCGCAGGCCCACTACTTACCTGTGGGAGGGCACAGCCAACCTGATCCGGATAATGGAGAAGCATGGGGTGCGGCGGCTGATTTGCATCAGCGCCTGCGGAGCAGGAGACAGCCGCGGCCATTGTGGATTTATTTACGACAAAATCATCCAGCCGCTCTTCCTCAAACAGGTTTACGAAGACCGCGACCGGCAGGAGGAATTGATCCGTGGCACCGGGCTGGAGTGGGTGATTGTGCGTCCGGCGCGTTTGAGCATAGGACGCCCCCGCGGCGAGTACATGGTGCTCACTGACCTGCGTAATTTCAAAGCCCGGCGGATCGCGTTGCTCGACGCCGTGGAATTCGCCTTGAAGCAGCTAAGCAGCAATTTCTACCTCTTCCAGGCGCCCCTGGTAACGTATTGAGGCAGCCACCAGGTATCCCGCACCTGGTACCGCGGAAAACACCCATCTGGTGCTGCCCGTTTTGTGCTACCCCGGTTAGAATGCGGTGGAGAGAGGCGCAATGAAAACCATACTAATCATCGCAATCTTTCTGTCAGGAACAGGGGTTTGGGCGCAGACTCCATACGATCTTTCCGATGGCCGGGATTTGCAGGCTTTGTGCGGGGCCAACACCAAGGACGCCAGCCTGAATGCCCTGGCGCACACGTTTTGTCTGGGCTACATACGCGGAGTTACAGAGCAGGCGGGCTTCATCAAGAGCCCTAACGCCTGCGTGCGCGGCGTTTCCGACGAGGACATGAAGAAGCTCGTGATCCGGTTCCTGCAGGACCATCCCAAATACTTGCGGCAAAAAGCGGCGCAGGTAGTTACGGCGACGATGCAGGCCACCTTCCATTGCCGATGATGGACAGGCCGGCTACGAAGATGGTGAAAATACAAGCAATGAGCGCATCGCACTATCGCTGCGGGAAGGCGCCTGCCTGGTGGCTGATGCTTTAGAGACTCGCGCCCACTAGTCGGCGGCCATCACCTGGTATTCCTCGATTTTGCCATCCGGCATTTCGTAAACCCAAACCGAGAGCGCCTGGTTGGTGAAGGTGACGGTGTAGCGACGGAAGCTCATGCCGCCGCGCAGGCCCTGGGAGGCTTGGGTAAAGGTTCGCGGCTCCCCCAGAGGGCCCAGGCTGGAGGCAAAATCCTGCAGCGCCTGGGGAGTGAAGTAGCTGTTGGCGTTGGCGGTGAAGAGGGAGCGGTCGAGCTGGCCGCGCTGCAGGGCGGCGAAGATCTTGCGGGCCTGCTGTTCTTTTTCGGCGACGTGGGCGTCCTGGAACAGCAAAGGTGCAATGCGGCGGGCGATCTGGCCGGCAGCCATGGCCGCGTCCTGATTGGTGAGCACCACGATGGCGGCATGGTCGTCAGGGAAGACGATGTTCTCGGACGTGAAACCGGAAACTTCGCCGCCGTGCTCGAGGGCGCGATGGTCGGCTTCGCTGGTGACGTCAATCCCCAGGCCATAGCGCGTGCCCAGTCCGTTCTGGAGGCGGACTTCGGTCTGCATTTCCTTGTAGGAAGCCGGCTTGAGCAGGCGCTGCTCGAGCATGCCGATATCCCAGCGGGCCAGGTCGGGAGCCGACATGGCCA
>DASVBI010000459.1:0-6502 GCA_036375915.1 Terriglobales bacterium
ATACCGATGAGCAGGGCAACCAGCTCAATGAGGACGAAGCTCAGGGCAATCGCGCCCAGTAGAGTCGCCCAGCCCGAGGCAAACTTGCCCAGCGTCGAAAAAAGCTGATCGTAGAGCCGGGAGGAGCGGGTGCCGACCACCAGTATGGCAGTCGACTCCCGGTCCTTTCCTTGCCAATTCACCAGAGAAACAGTGGTGAAAAAATGCACCTCGCGATCCAAACGGCCGGTGGGCGGCGGCACCCTGCCGACGCTCGTCGGCTGCACCTTCTCGCCTCCGATTTGCACCCCGTTGACGCCCACCTTCAGGCTGGAATCTTTGGAGTCGCCGGCCCTCTGAGAGGCGGCGGGAACCTCCGGCTCCGCCAGGTTGATATCTCCCACGTATATGCTGATCTCGCCAAGATCAGCCGCAATGTTCTGCAACAGCGAAGCGCTCAGAGGCTCGCTGGACATTACCGTGAGCTGGTCACCGGACACGGGCAGACGCGCCACCGCGCGCAGGTACAGCTGGCCGCGATCACGAACCAGGTTGCTGAATCCGCCTTTCACGAAGGCGGGCGGCGGAGACCCCAGCGCCAGCGTGGCCGCGCGCAGCAGAACCTTGTCGCCATACCACGCCGCCACCTGGTGGCCAGTCTGCTTGCCCTCCGCCATGAGGAAACTGGCGGCATCAGGCTGCCGGCCGCGCTGCAGTTGTGTGGCCAGGGCGTCGGCCAGGGCGTTGTTGCTGGCTTCCAGGCTTTTCAGTTCCGATTTGATGTCGCCGGTAACGATGAAGGTGGCGAACTGCCCGGCAAAAATGTAGCTGGCGATGGCCGCCATCGCCACCAGGAGCAGAATGGGCACCACCGCCATGAACACATAAGTGACAATCAGGCGGTTGCGCAGGCGCCACATCAGGTCATTGCGCAGCCAGCGCACAAACAGCAGGAAAAGCAGGATCGCGGCGATAAAGGTCAGGAAATCAACCCAGCCCACCAGACTGGCGCCGCCCTGGGGGCCGAACAGCCGCAACAGGCGCCGCACCAGATCCAGAAATATATCCAGCCCAAGAATGTAGGTCGTGAGGCGGCCCAGAAGGCTCTTTGGAAACCAACGCCACGCCGTAATTTTCTGCCACACGGAGGAGGGCATGGAAGACTCTGCTCAGGGTGATTATAGACGTGGCCATCGCCCTGGCGCCGCCGTCCCGGCGGAGTTCTGCGGGCCCTTCGACTTCGCTGAGGGCAGGCTCGCCCGCAACGGCGAGCGCAAGAGGCCCTTGCCATAGCCGGGAAGCCTGCCTTAGGCAGAGTCGAAGGAATGCCCGGACTGGTTACCGAATGCTAGACTGAACTCCGAGGACCACTTGGCTGACGTCTTTATCCTTTCCGCGGTGCGCACGCCCATCGGCAAGTTCGGCGGCTCGCTGGCGTCGCTGACCGCCGCCGATATGGGCGTGGTCGCCGCCCAGGCCGCCCTGGAACGCGGCGGGGTGCGTCCGGAGCAGGTGCAGGAAACGATTTTCGGCAATGCTCGCCAGGCTGGCGGCGGCCCCAATCCCGCCCGCCAGGTTTCGGTGCGCAGCGGCGTCCCCCAGGAAGTGCCCGCCTACACCGTCAATATGGCCTGCGCCTCGGGCATGAAGTCCATCGCGCTGGGCTGCCAGGAGATCGCCAACGGCAACCTGGATTGCGTGCTGGCCGGCGGCACCGAATCCATGTCCCGTCTGCCCTACTACCTGGATGGCGCACGCTGGGGCTATCGCCTGGGCAATGCTGATCTGGTGGACGGCATGTACCGCGACGGCTTCTTCTGCCCTCTGGCCAGGATGGTGATGGGCGAAACCGCCGAGGTCCTGGCCGAACGGTACAAGATTTCCCGCGAGGAGCAGGACCAGTACGCGCTGTGCTCCCAGACCCGGGCCGCTGCGGCGCTCAACTCCGGCCGCCTGCGCGATGAAATTGTTCCCGTGAAAATTGAAACTAAGAAGGGCACCCAGGTGTTCGAGCGCGACGAACACCTGTTCCCTGATGCCAGCCTGGAGAAAATGGCCAAGCTGGTGCCCGTGTTCTCCAAGACAGGCACCATCACGGCTGCCAATTCTTCCGGCATAACCGACGGCGCCGCCGCCCTGGTGCTGGCCGGCGAGAGCTTTGTAAAGAGCAAAAATCTGAAGCCTCTGGCGCGAATTGTGGCCGCCACCTCGGCCGGCGTGGATCCGCGCACCATGGGCATCGGCCCGGTGCCCGCCATGCGCAAGCTGAAGGAAAAGACCGGACTCGGAGTAAATGACTTCCAGGTTATTGAATTGAATGAAGCCTTCGCCGCCCAAGTGCTGGCCTGCGACCGCGAACTGCACTTCGACCGCGGCCGATTGAACGTAAATGGTGGGGCCATTGCGCTGGGCCACCCCATTGGCTGCACCGGCGCCCGCATCACCGTCACCCTGCTGCACGAAATGTTGAAAAGCAAGGCGAAGCTTGGCGTCGCCACACTTTGTGTCAGCGGCGGCATGGGCATGGCTTTGGCCCTGGAGAGTGCCATTTGAACGGCTTCCAGCGCTGCCCATCTTCTGATATGCTCCCCTGACCCTCCAGCCTGGAGGGATCGCGGTATCTGGCACCGTTCCATTTTGACAAGGAGAGACCACATGCCTGGCTGTCGGACTTCCATCTTACGATTTGCGTTCTGCGTTGTTCTGCTCTCGCTTCTCACCCTTAGCGCGTTTGCCCAGGAGTTCTCTGCCGACTTTGTCAGTATCGGCAAGGAGCGCTCGCATTCCGGCCCCTCCAAGATTTTCGTGGGCAAAAACAAGATGCGCATCGAGACCAACGAGGGCGGTGAATTGGGCATGGGTGCGATGATTATGGACTTCGCCGATAACAAGACCATTATTCTGATTCCGACGCAGAAAATGTACATGGAATCCATGCCGCAGATGAAAATGCAGCAAAAAAACATGTGGTTTCGGCCCGACGACCCCAACAACGCCTGCCCGCAATACATAAGCCTGGTCAAGAAAAACAACCCTAATGAGAATGTGACCTGCCGCAAGGTCGGGGCGGACACGGTTAACGGACGCGCGACCATCAAGTATGCGGGAACGTCAAAAAATGGCTCTGGCTTCGTGTGGATTGACCCCAAGCTGCGGTTTGTGGTCAAGTGGCTGGACGACAAGGGCGACGGAACCGAATTGGACAACATCAAAGAAGGCTCGCAGGACGCCAGCCTGTTCGCGGTTCCCCCGGACTTTCATAAGTTCGATATGCAGCAGATGATGCGCCAGCGCCAGCGGCCGCAATAGGCAACCAATCAACGGACTGCCTGCCGCCCGCAGGCAGTCCCGTTCACCCGGGGTGCCTGCTGGGGCACCTTGCTCGCCTGGAAACCCCGCCCTTATACTTCTGAATAGCGCCCCAGGAGGGTCTATGTCGTTATCCGCAGTGATCGTGGACGATGAGCAGCTGGCCCGCGATGAACTCGCCTTCCTGCTTAAGAATGTGGGCGATATCGAGGTGGTAGCGCAGGGCAAGAACGGCGTCGAAGGCGTCAACCTCATCCGCGAGCACAACCCCGACCTGGTCTTCCTGGACGTGCAAATGCCCGGCTTGGACGGCTTTGGGGTGCTTAAGAAGCTCCTGGACAAGAAGGTTCCCCTGCCCCAGATCGTCTTTGCCACCGCCTACGACCAGTATGCGGTTAAGGCCTTCGAGGTCAACGCGGTTGACTACCTGCTCAAGCCCTTTGATAAGAAGCGGGTAGCGCAGTCGGTGCAGCGGGTGCGCAGCAAGCTGGAATCCAGCGCCGCCCCCGGAGACCGCCTGGACACCCTCGTCCGTATGCTGGAGTCCCAGCAGCCTCACGCTTCCAAACTGCTGCTTAAAGCCGCGGGCCGGCTCTTCCTGGTGGACCAGAAAGACATCTGCTATGCCTCCATCGAGGATGGCGTCATCACCGTGGTCACCGGCGGAATCAGCGGCATGGAGGGGCAGTCCAACTGCCGTACCCTGGAAGAGTTACTGGCCAATCTCGATCCCAACCTCTTCTGGCGCGCGCACCGCTCTTACCTGGTTAACATCAACCACATCAAGGAAGTGGTACCCTGGTTCAAGAGTTCTTACCAGCTGCGCATGGACGACAAGAAGCAGACCGAAATTCCCGTCAGCCGCGCCCAAACCAAGCGCCTGCGCGAGCTGTTCCGGTTGTAAGTCTGTCTTCGTTATTGTGGTCCGGTCACTCCCACGTGCACCTGCGCCAGGACCTTGTGGCGCGGGCGCCCTCGCCCCTGAAAATGTAAGCCTTGCATTCACATGTGCTCGGGCATGCTGGGCATCCGTGAGCCTGGCATCCCGAGCGAGTGCGACCAGGCCGGGGCGCGGGAGCACGAGTCGAGGGGCCTTGCGCTTCCGGCATTGGACCAGCATCCTGCCGCCCCCGTTCCTGCCTTCTGCATCACATGTACTCGGCAACGACGAAGAATATGCGCCACCCCATCGCGCGCGCTGCAGGCCTTGTCTTTTGTGCCACTGTCTTGTTCGCCCAAACCCGCCCGGCACCGCAACCCCAAGCAGTGGCCGTCACCATGCGCAACGTGCGCTATCACTTCACCGGCCGCATTGCCGTCCACATTTATGAACTCACCGGACGGCTTACTGTCGCCGGCCAGAATCCGTTCCCGATTTTCGACGACGCCCGCTCTTTTGTGCTGCAGATTGACGCCGCGAACATGTCGCTCACTACTCAGGACATGAGCAACATCTTGAACGACTACGTGTTTGCTTCTCCCGACTCTCCCCTCAAGCACATTTCAATTACGGCCACTGGCAACAGCTTGAAGATTACTGGCAAGCTGCACTCCAAAGGAGACATTCCCTTCGAGGAGGAAGGTGTGCTCAGCCTGACCCCGCAAGGCGAAATCCGTATTCATTCCAATAAAGTCAAAGCGGCGCATTTACCCGTAAAAGGCCTGATGGAACTGCTGGGAGTGGATATTTCGGATCTGGTCAGCACCAACAAGATCCGTGGCGTGCGCGCCGAGAAGGATGACTTGTTGCTGAACCCGCAGGAGATTCTGCCTCTGCCTAGGATTGAGGGGCGGCTCACCGGAATTCAGCTTAAAGGCGACACCATTGTCGAGCACTTTGGCAAACGTCCGCCCGCTTTGCCTCCGGGAAACTACATGACTTACCGCGGCGGGCGCCTGCGCTTCGGCAAGCTGACCATGGACGACACTGACATGGTCCTGATGGATATGGACCCGCGCGATGCTTTCGATTTTTACCTCGCGCACTACAGGGACCAACTGGTGGCCGGATACACGAAAACCACGCCTACCTTCGGCCTGCGTGTGTTCATACGCGACTACAACAAATTGAAGAAAAAAGTAGTTGCTGGCAGGTAGCTGGTAGTTGGGGAGAATAAGTTCTCTGACCACTGGCCACTGGGTTCCCCGTCCCGAATCACCATTGGCACCTGTTCCAGCTGCTCCCGCGCCGTATAATGAAAACGTGGCCAGAGGTTGGGAAAGCAAGTCAGTAGAAGCTCAGGTGGAGGCGGCCAGCGAGGAACCAGCGGAAGCCAAACCCCGCCTGAGCGCGGAACAACTCGAAAACCGGCGCAAGAAAGCCACCTTGACGCTCGCCCGCGCCCGAGTCCTGCATCAACTGGAAGCCAGCGGCAATCCCCGGCACCGCTCCATGCTGGAATCCGCATTGGCCGATTTGGACGCGGAACTGGCGCAACTGGGCTGATTCAGTGGCGCTACGAGGCTTGGGCAGGGGCAATTCCCGCCTGCAGACCTGCCTCGTCGCTGACGTATAATGAGCGCAAGATGAAGGCCTACGTGTACGTTTCCCTGAAAAAGAGCGTGCTTGACCCCCAGGGCAAGACCATCCAGAGCGCGCTCCATAAGATGGGGTACAAGGGACTGGAGGACGTGCGCCAGGGCAAGTACTTCGAAATCACCCTCGACGGCGGCCTCAGCCGGGAGCAGGCGGAGGCCGAAATCGCGCGCATTGCGCGCGAAGTGTTGACCAATCCCGTCATTGAAGAATTTCGCTACATCCTCGAGTAGCAGGCTTCTTCCCCGGCAAGGAGTTCGGATATGTGCGGCATAGTAGGCTACGTGGGGAAAAAGCGGGTTGTGCCAGTCATTCTGGACGGCCTGAAGCGGCTGGAGTATCGCGGTTACGACTCGGCGGGGATCGCGGTGGCGGGCAACGGCGAGGGTCTGCAGATCCGCCGCGCCGAAGGCAAGCTGCGCAACCTGGAAGAGTCGATTCGCCTCAAGCCGCTGGATGGCACCTACGGCATCGGCCACACCCGCTGGGCCACCCACGGCCGTCCCACCGAGGAAAACGCCCATCCCCACCGCGACTGCACGGGCAAGGTGGTGGTGGTGCACAACGGCATCATCGAGAACTATCTCGTTCTCAAAAAGAAACTGGCGGAAGAAGGCCACCGCTTTGCCACCGAAACCGACACCGAGGTCATCGCCCACCTGGTGGAAAAATACTTCC
>DASVBI010000366.1:0-5984 GCA_036375915.1 Terriglobales bacterium
GTCGGCATCGTCGCCCTGCTTCCGCTGACTTGGTACTGTGTGAGGCACTGGCGGAGTTACGCCGAGCAGGCGCTGTCGGATGTGCAACTGCTGGGGTACATCGCACTTGGGGCACTGTGCGCCTGTGTTGTATCAGGAACCGTGCTGACCTGGCAGGGCCTTGAAGGACTGAAAACCTCACCGTTCCTGCGGTACACACATTTAGTTTCTACGCTGATAATGGTAGCAGCCACCGCGCCACACCTGTTTTTTGCCTGGTGGCGGCGCCGCAAGACCGGATCCTCGAGAGTTGCAGCGGGATGGCTGGTTGCCAGCACAGCGGTAGGAGTCGCTGGCATCTGCATTACCGCGGCCCTCGCGATTGCTTATGCCGGCACCAAATACCGGAATCAGTTTCCCTCCAATTACAGTTATACATTTGGTAAGAATCGCCCGTTTGCGCCAAGTTTGGCGCACACAGCCACCAACGGCGCCTTTGATCCCCGCTCGTTAGCTGGTTCTGAGACCTGCGGGGCAAGCGGATGTCACACCCAGATCTACAACGAATGGAGCACAAGCGCGCATCGCTACGCAGCCATGGATCCGATCTTCCAACGGATTCAGAACGTGATGGCCACCCAGAATGGTCCGGAATCCACTCGCTACTGTGGCGGGTGCCACGATCCCATCTCGTTATTTTCCGGTACAAAGAATGTCCTGGTAGAGAAACTGACCGGGCTGGAGGGGTACAACGAGGGTGTTTCGTGCCTGGCTTGTCACTCGATTCAAAAGACTGACATCCAGGGCAACGCTGATTACACGATCTTTCAGCCCAAGGAATACTTATGGCAGTGGAGCCGTGATCACACTCTAGCCGCAGTGGCACGCAACTTCCTGATCCGTACCTGGCCGGAGCAGCACGATCGTCTGAGCAAGCGCATGTACAAAAAGCCCGAGTACTGCGCTGCCTGTCACAAACAATTTATTGATCAGGAGGTGAACCGGGTGGGTTGGGTGCAACTGCAAAATCAGTATGACAACTGGGCGGCCAGTCACTGGAACCACAAAGGCGATCCCAAAACGACGGTCGAGTGTCGCGAATGTCATATGCCGTTGGTAGATTCCACGGATCCCGCTGCCGGGGATTCCATGGATTACAACCGCAGCCCTGAAGATCACAAACACCGGAGTCATCGTTTTCTCGCCGCTAACACTTTTGTGCCCGCCTTGCTGCATCTCAACGGCGCAGAAAAGCATGTGCAGCTGACCACCGCCTGGTTACAAGGACGAATCGAAATTCCCGAAATTCGCGACAAGTGGGCGGAGGGGCCGGTGGTCAAAATCCGCATTGAGGCCCCGCCGGCAATTACCCCAGGGCAGACGATGCCGGTCCGGATAATCATGACTTCCAACAAAGTTGGACATGATTATCCCACCGGGCCGCTCGACATGATTCAGAGCTGGGTCGAGCTGCGTGTCCAGGACGAGAGCGGAAAGCTGGTGTTTGCCTCCGGTGAGCGCGACCAGAGAAACTTCCTTCCACCGGGAACGTTCTTGTTCAAAGCCGAGCCGGTGGACCAGTACGGCAACCTGATTGACCGCCACAATCTGTGGGAGATGGTGGGCGTGCGCTATCGCCGCTCTCTGTTTCCCGGGTATTCGGATACGGTCGAATATAACGTGATGTGTCCATCCGGCGGACCGCGCGTGCCGACCGCGAAGGCAAACGGAAGCCGCGAGTTCGCTGTCCCCGCGGGGCGCAGTCCAGGAAAACTTCGTATTCAGGCTACGCTGCACTACCGTAAAGTGGACCAGTTCCTGCTCAATTACGTCATGGGCGCGAAGTCCGGCCTCACCGCGCCGGTGGTGGACATCGCCAGCGCCACGTCTGAGGTTTGCGTCACGCCACGTGGAGACACCGCGGCATGCCAGTAGAAGTTCTCAAGCCGCGACTCTGGCCGGGATCGCGTAGACTTCGCCGTGTCGGCTGGACGGCATCCGCGTTTGTGGTTTTAGCGCTGGTCGGCACTGTGGTCACCTGGAAGATTCGAAGAGAGAATGCTCCCGAGGAATACGTCCCGGGAGAGACGTCCAAAGACATCACCAGCGTTCTCAGTCAGCGAAGCACCGCTGGTACCGCCCGATCCCTGGTGATGGAGAACAGGGTAACGACGAGGGTCGCCGACGGTTTGCGAGACCCTGGACGGAGTCTACCAACGGGAGCCCCCGAGCCGCGCTTCACCGATGTGAGCGCCGCCGCGGGATTGGCATCGTTCCGCCAGTTCCAGGGCTCCCGAACCTCACAGCTGCCCGAAGACATGGGCTCGGGTCTGGCCTGGGGCGACTTTGACAATGACGGCCTCGATGATCTCTTTGTGGTGAGCGGTGGCGGCGCACTGGATGTGCCGACATCACAACTCGCCCCGTCCGTCCTCTACCGTAACCGGGGGAACGGACGATTCGAGAAGATGCAGGATTTCCCGGATCTCCGCATCCGGGGCATGGCTGCCGCCTGGGGGGACTACAACAACGACGGTTGGCTCGACTTGGTCGTCACCGGTTACGACACTATCATCCTGTTCCGAAACGACCATGGCCACCTGGTTCGAGATAAAACTTTTCCTTCCCCAAAAGGCTTCTGGACCGGTGTTTCCTGGGGCGACTACAACCGCGATGGCTATCTCGACCTGTATGTCTGCGGCTACGTCAAGTACAAACCCGGAGCGGGCAATCAGGCCGGGAATTCCACACAATTTGGGCTGGAAGTCCCGTTTACTCTCAATCCCGCTTCCTACGAACCCGAACGGAACCTGCTGTTCCACAATAACGGCAATGGCACTTTCACCGAAGTTGCACAGGAAATGGGGGTTGCCAACCCGGAAGGGCGCAGCCTAAGCGCGCTGTGGCACGATTTTGATGGCGATGGCTGGCCTGATCTCTACGTGGCCAACGATATTTCCGAGAACAAACTGTACCTCAACCGTCATGGAAAATTCCTCGATGCCGGTCGCAGCGCATGGGTGGAAGAGTATCGCGGTTCGATGGGCCTGGCAGCAGGGGATTTTGACCGTGATGGTGACGACGACCTGTTCATCTCGCACTGGATTGCCCAGGGATATGCGCTCTACCAGTCGCTGCTCAGCGAGCAGAAAGGGATGGTCAACGGATCCGAGCTTCACTTTACCGACGTCGCGGCTCCGTTCGGGATTGGGCAGCAGTCGCTGCAAAAAATCGGCTGGGGCGCGAGCTTTGTTGATATTGACTCCGATGGATGGCCAGACCTCATCGTTGCCAACGGCAGCACGTTCGAAGACAAGGAGACTTCGCCTCGCAAGCTGGTTCCCATGTCCTCGTTTTTATTCTGGAATGATCACGGCAGTTTCTTTTACGATCTTGCGCCCTGGAATCAGGCGCTTTCACAGCGCCATGTCAGCCGCGGCGTGGCGGTCGCCGACTACAACAACGACGGCGCGATGGATGTGGCCATCGTGGATCAAGGCGAAGGGGTACGGTTGCTGCGGAACGATATCCCGCAAGGAAACTGGGCTGAGGTCCGGCTGCACAGCCGAGTACCGCCCAGCGGCGCCCCTCTTGGGTTCGGAGATGGAGCAACCGTAATCGCATGGATCGGTGGAGTTCCCCTGCGGCGCACGGTCAGCAGTTCCTCATATCTCTCCCAGGACAGCCATCGCGTGCACCTTGGACTGGGCCGGGCAGGGAAGATTGACCGCTTGGAGGTCCGCTGGCTGCGCGGCCATGCGGAGACCTGGACGGACCTGCCCGCCAACCACATTTGGGAGATCACTCAAGGCGATCCTCAGGCTCGCCTCTTTGCCCCGCATGAAGGTAGCGCCAGCCAGCTAGCGGCCGCCGTGCCAGGCGACAAAGCTGCCTTCCTGCAGTTCTGGCAAAAGCAGCATGCTGCGATGGATGCAATGAAGCGCGAACGGAACTTCGGCAAGGCCGTTCAACTGTTTCGCGAGGCGCTGGCCATCAACCCTGAGCATGAGGATTCACACTATTATCTGGCGAACTGCCTGGCGGCATTGGGCGAGGTTCCGGCTGCGATCGCGGAACTCGATACGCTGGCGGGCATCAATCCTCAGAATCACCGGGCATTTCAGCGCAAGGGAGAGTTGCTCGCTGCTTCTGCGCGATCTCGCAGGCAGCTAAACCTGGCCCGCGAAGAGTTAAACAAGGCGCTTCACCTGAACTCCGAGGAGACGGGAACCCTGGTCCTGCTCGGCGAGGTTGCACTGGCACAGGGCGACTTCGTAGTCGCGGAACGAGACTTGGCAAACACCTGCCAGGCCAATCCGCGCGCTGCCAATGCCTGGTTTTTCCGCGGCTACCTGGCCTGGAAGCAGGGAGAGGTGCGGCGGGCTTCACGGATGCTCGTCACCGCCCGCGCCGCACGCGGCCCCGACTGGAAACCCTCCGGGTCGGTTCTCGAGGGAGACGTGCAACATCGAATGTATGGTGAATCCGGCTTTCTGAACGTATTCGAGCAGCAGTGGGGCGGCTCATCTGCTCCCAAGCAGGCGTACAGGCAGCTGGACGCCTTTCTTGATCGCTTGCGTTAGCTTATTCACAAGCAGAAACAATGCCGGCGAATCCGGCAGCAACGGCTTCAGGAGAGCGCCCCGGTTCCAGCTGTTTTCTTGGGTTTGGTCGGCTGGCTTCGCCTCGGCTGAATTGTACCCCCCCGCAAGCATTCTGAAGGCGGTCCCGATCGGAACCGCCTTTCTTGTCATGTCCTGCGTTTCTCGGGGAAAGGCTTCTGTTGTGCGGCATTACAAATTAGCCTTTACTGCGCGCCTGAACCCAGCTATGCTCTCGCGCACCGTCGCAGGCCGGCACCGCTCACCACCCTACGCTGGCCCGCGGCTTAGAAGGGAGATGCCATGAGGTTATCAGCCATAGCGGTCATTCTGGCAATAGTGGGAACCCTCGGTGTGGGGCAGTTGTCAGCTGCAACCAACAACGGCCAAAGCAAGGAAGCGAGTACAAAGGAATCTCGCTGGCAGGGCAGCATTGTTCGGGTGGATAAGAAAGATTCCAGGCTGGTAGTGCGGGGCGGCCAAGGAAACATGGAAAGCATCGAGCGGCAGATCTACTATGACAGCTCGACGGAGTGGACCAAACAAGGCCAACCGGCCACGCAGGATGAATTTAAAGAGGGCTCCTTCGTGATCGTACTGGGGAGTATCAGCAAGAAAGGTGTTTTTCACGCCAAGCGCATTGATTTGCGTTTGCCTCGATAACCGTAGCCGCAGCGCATCTGTTCTTCTTCTCCGGGGGTGACAACGGGTACAGTCCAGGAAGCTGGTCCGTTTGGGCCAGCTTCCGCCGGCTTGAGGATTATCCGTCCGCCCGGCATCAAAGCACCTCGCTGAGCTACCGCCGGCGCGTCTTCATCGCCCCTCCCTGGAAGGAAATCTACGAGCCGGACCGGGAGCGCAAACAGGACTTCGAAGAAGCGGTGCGGACGTATGAGGCCATGCTGGCCGCCTATAGCGGGTGCGGCTACGAACCAATCCAGATTCCTCCGGCCTCGGTCGAGGAGCGGGCACGCTTCGTTCTTCAAAGCATCGGGATTGCAGGATGAAGGCGGTCGTTCTATTTCGGAATCCAGATGGGATTGGCCGTGAACAGGCCGGCCCCGAAGCCGATCTGGTAGGTCACGAACATTCCGAAGACCAGGCTGATGGCGCCGGCCGCCCATTCGAAGTGGCGGCCTGCGTTCACAAAGTGTTTCTGCCCGAAGGAAAAAGTCGAGGCCATTGCCAGGGTGATGAGCATCATGCCCAGAATGGTGCCGAATCCGAAGATGACCAGGTAACCCACCGCCCAGCGCGCCGAGGGAATGGTGCTGAGCACCAGCAGGGCGATGGCGGCGGAGCCGGCCAGTCCGTGCACGATTCCGATCAGCAGCGGTCGCACCATAATGTAAACAGAAGAGCGGCCGAACCAGTGATCGAGCCGGCTGACCGGAGTTCCCTGGT
>DASVBI010000683.1:0-3256 GCA_036375915.1 Terriglobales bacterium
GGTCATCACTACTCATGCTATTGGGTGGGTCTATAACCAGTCGGTGATGTAGCGCACACTTGCGCGTGGGATCAAAGCAATAATGGAGGTGGCCGGAGGTTTCCCAAAATGGAACTCAAGGGCAGCGGATAGAGATACCTCACCCCCGGCGGACCCTCTCCCGTTCCTTCAGGGGCTCGCCTTCGACGTTATTCTCTACTGCACCATGGTGAGCCCCCGATAAATCCAGAGGCCGGCAATCACCAGGATGAGTACGATCGAGCTTGCTCCGAAACCGCGCACCAGCGGATTGATCCGGTTTACCTTCTTCATGACTTCCATTTGTTCCAGTTGCATATGCGATTCAGAGTCATCCAGGAACAATTGGTCGTCTTCCCGCATGGTCAGGGTACTGCGGTAAATGAGCAGCACGATCAGGATAGTGGTCAGGACGCCCCAGACGATCAGCAGCCATCCCAGAGAGGACATAGCCGCACCTCGCTTCTGATTGAAGCTTGCTCGCCCAGCCTCGGACCCGGCCAGGAACGGACGGGCAGCCGGAACCGCAGTAGGGGGCCGGCCTCATTATAGCTCGGCTTGGCAAGGGGCTGCAGCGGTGCAAAACAAAAGCCCCGCCTTGGGGGGGCGGGGCCGCTAATCATTTGTCAGCCAGGCTTTATACCTGGAAGGAGGACCCGCAGCCGCAGGTGCTCTTTACGTTGGGGTTGTCGAACTTGAAGCCGGCGCCCTCCAGGCTCTCAATGTAGTCAATCGAGCAACCGTTCAGGTACATCACCGAGGTGGCGTCCACAAACACCTTCAGCCCGTTGAAATCGTAGGTCTTGTCCATCATGCCGGCGGCGTTCTCGAACGACATGGAGTAGGAGAATCCGGAGCAGCCCCCGCCTACCACTCCCACCCGCAAGCCCGCGGGGACAGGGTTTTGTTGGCCCATGATCTCCTTCACTTTGCTCACCGCCCTGTCGGTCAAATTGATAGGTGCTGTCTTGGTTACATTTGCCGTAGTGGTTGCCATTCCTCTCTCCTTAGACGCTAAACGATTATAGCAAACCCCGGCTCCCGCCTCACCCCGGAATAACAGCGGTAAATGCCTTGTTTACTAGCTATTTGGATGTTGCCGGGCGGCTCCAGGTGGCAGGAAATCTAGCCGTCAGGCTGTATAGCTAGCTAGTTGAAGGCAAAGATTGGTTTAGCCAGAAAGCCAGTTAGCTAGCCAGCTAGTCAGCCAGTGAGCTGTTCTATTGCTGCTGGGGCTGGGCTTGCGGCTGCGCCGGAATCATGGCTCCCGGCCCCTGCAGGGCGGGGTTCGCGAAGCCGGGCATATTGGAGTTTCCGAAGCCAGAATTTGGAGTAGCGCCTCCCAGGCCGGTGCCGGCGGCGGCTGGTTGGCCAACTACCGACCCGCCCGTACCCGCCAGCGGCGGTTGCGCCGGTCCTCGAACCAGGCCGCCGCGGTCCAGGCTGGGATCGTAGATGAAGTACCAGTCGTTGTAATGGTTTTTCTTGTTGAATTCGCGAATGGAGGTCTTGTGGCTGGTGCTGGCCACTCCGATTATCGGCCCTCCACCAAAAACTTTGGTAGCCAGCGTGTCCGTCGAGGTTGAAGCTGACCCAGCGAGGCTTTGTACCGGGGTTCCTGGCGAGCCAGCCATTGTGCCTCCAGGCTGCTGACCAAACGTGCTGGTCGCTGGCTGACCAAACATGCTGGGATTCGCCGTCTGTCCCTGCCCGAAAGCTCCGCTCATCGCCGCTGCGGCTGCCCCGCCCATAATGCCCGTCCCAGCCCCGCTTATTCCTGTGATAGCGTTCATATTTACTTCGCCAAAGTGCAGCAGGCGGAAATCTTTGTCTGTAATGGGATCTTTGTAACGGCGGCGCAAAAAACGCATGTTGTTGGTGTTTTCCAGGTCTTCAATGCGCGTGGGATAGCGGCCGAACTTCTTGTAGTAGTGCTGAATGGCGCGCATGTACTGGGTTCCCCGGTTGATCAGTTCCGCTTCCCGCTCACGGCGAATGGACATGGCAATGTCCGGCGCGGCCGCGGCGGCCGCGATCACGATCAGAGCCAGCATGAGTATTATGGCCAGCAACACGTAGCCCTGCTGGCGGTCTCTGCCCCCCACCGGAATCCGTCCGCTCATCTGCATGTTCTTATCCCTGGGTGATGGGAATGCTCTGCCGGTTGTTGTTCAGCACATCCTGCAGTTCGATGGAGGTAGGGCCAATGCGCAGAACCTTGTAGCGCCGGTCCACAATATCGCCTTCCCCGGCAATGAAAATGTCCTGCCCTTTGGCCAGAAACACTTTTCTTGGTTGGCCGGGCTTGTTGGCGAAACCGAAAAACCGCAGGGTGATGGGCGGCGGCGGAGGCGGACCCGGCGGCGGCTGATTCTGGCTGGCAGCTTTGCCCTTGTCCAGGCGGGCGTCGGCCACCGGCTTGGGGATGGGCGCATCCTCATAGCTCAGAAAGATGTTGCGTCCGGTGCCCGCATAGTTGATGTCCTCACTGCTTTTCAGCAGGTCGAGGCGTAAGCGGGGGTCGAGATTCAAAGTAGGCATTGGCGTTTTCTTGCCCTTTGCCAGTCGCCGCGCATCCATCCGTGAGGGCTGCGCGATGGAGTTGGTCTGGCTAAAGCTGGGCGGCGCCGAGGCGCTGGGGCCGGAGTCCACCAGGAGCATGCGCCCTACCAGTAGCAGCGCCGCCACCATGAGCACGCCCGCCATCGCCACCTTCTTCCGATCTTCGGCTCCGACCTTCACTTACGCTCCGCTCTTCATGTAAGTTTGCATTCGCAACTGCAGCTTGACCGTTCCCCCTTTGGCGTCGCCCAGGTTGATGCTGTTCACGATGAACAGCATCCTGTCGCGTTCCAGCGCGTTGATGAACTTCACCACGTGAAGGTAATCCCCAGAAAGCAGGGAATCAATGGTGATGGGTCGGAGGCCGCCGCCTTCCTCATCTTCCAGGTGATATTTCACTTGCGCGATATTCGTCCCGCTGGCGTCGGCCACCTTGCCCATCTCTTCCAGAATCGCCGAGTAATCCGAAGGCAGGCGGTCGCGGTAGAAGTCGGCAATTTGTTCCTTCGCCACCACCACTTTCTTATCCAGCCCGCGCAACGGCTGCACCTGCGTGGTCTTAAGCCGGAGCTGTCCCTGCAGGGACGCGATGTCTGCCTGCCGGGAACGGCCCAGCGGGGAAATCAGAATACCGGCGCAGATCAGGTCAATGGTTAGCATTACTGCCAGGGCCGCT
>DASVBI010000189.1:0-2307 GCA_036375915.1 Terriglobales bacterium
TTGTCGGCTCATGGAGGTGAGACATGCCAGAGAAAGAAACCATAGAACGGGCCCATGAAGACGAGCGCGAAGGCAAGGCGCCGAGCACTCAGGCCGGGGAATTTGTGCGCGAGGAAATACACCACGTTCGCGAGGGCAAACACGGCGCCCGCTCGCCGCAGCAGGCGATAGCCATCGGACTCTCGAAGGCGCGGCGCGCCGGCGTAAAACTGGCAGCGCCCCGGCGCGGCAAAACCAGCGCGCGCACCCGGGCCCAGGCAAAGCGCGATTTGCGCAAAGGCAAGACCTCCCGCCGCCGCAAGCCCTCCGCCCGGCGTTCCCGTGCAGTTTCGCGGGCTCTTAAGCGGGAAGGCCGCAAAGCCGCCTCGCGGCAGGCTCTGGGCCGCCAAGCCCGTCGCAGTGCAAAGGCACGGGGACGCTCCTCGCGCCGCGGCGCAGCCAGGAGAGCGGTTCGCACCAAGGGCCGGACCGGCCTGAAGCTGGCCGCCCGCAAGGCGGCAAAAACTCGCCAGGCCCACCGCAAGGCGGCGTGACCTGGTTCGGGTCGAGAGTGCAACGCAACCGCCGCACTCCGGGTTGCAGCCTTTCTTGGTCCACCCGATTCGGAGCTTGCCCCGGCGGTAGATGGAAAATGAACAGGTGATGGTTGGATGGCACGTTTGTGCTATTCGGCCATTGCGGGGCTGTCCGCACGCCCAGATGCGGCCCTTGTACCGCGGGCACACCGAGGGACCAGCACCTCGGTAACGACGATTGTTGCGAATTTTGAACCCCACTTGTAAACACCACTATCGGTATGGCTGTTTTCCATCCTGGCTACTAGGTATAGTAGGTTTATGGAAAATGGAAGTTCGGCGTTTTCCGGCGAAACCGGCTATCCGCCGGGCAAAACCCGAACAGTAACCTTGACACTTCTGGCGCAGCGGTTGAAATAGACGCAGCAACACACAGACAGCTCCCCCAAAAGTTCAAAAGAGGGAGGTTCCCTCTTGTCCGTTTTTGGCCGGCTTCGCCGGAGTGTAGGTGAAGCAGGAGGGCACCGCTGTGAATGAGGGTCAAAACCACATGACTGACGCCCCCGAGGTCATGAATATTCGCCAGGCTTCGCAGTACCTGGGCGTGAGCGCAGACACGCTTTACAAGTACGTGTACGAAGAAAAAATTCCCGCTTTCAAGCTGGGGAACCGCTGGAAGTTCAAGAAAACCATCCTCGATTCCTGGATGGAGCGGAAAAGCACCCAGGGGGAAGGGCGGGGGCGGAAAAAACTCAAGGCGCGGGCGGCAGGAGCGCAACTGTAAAGGCGGGGAGCATGTTTGGAAAGCAATCCATAGTCGGCTTGGACGTAGGCTCCAGCAGCATCAAGGCGGTGGAACTGAAGCGCGGGCGCAAGGGCATTGAAGTGGCCCACGTCGGCCTGGAAGCCCTGCCCGCCGACATCGTGGTGGATTCCATGATCGTGGACAGCGGCACGGTTTCCAGCGCCATCTCCAAGCTGTTTACGGAAAACGAAATCAAGTCGCGGGCGGTGGCCACCTCGGTGAGCGGCCACTCGGTGATCGTGAAAAAGATTCCTTTGCCCATGATGAGCGACCAGGAGCTGGCGGAAACCATTCAGAAGGAAGCCGCCCAGGCCATCCCCTTCGACATTGCCGATGTCAGCATTGACTACCAGATTCTTTCCGAGGATCCCTCCAGCCCCACCATGGACGTGCTGCTGGTGGCGGTGAAGAAAGACAAGATTCTCAACTACACCAACGTGCTCTCCATGGCGGGCAAGTCGCCGGCCATCGTGGACATTGACGCTTTCGCGCTGCAGAACTGCTACGAGTACAACTACGAGCCCGCGCCCAACTCCACCGTGGCCCTGCTCAACCTGGGCGCCAGCGTGATGAACATCAACATCGTCAAGGGCACGGTGCCGCTGTTTACCCGCGACGTAAGCGTGGGCGGCCACCAGTACACTGATTCGCTGCAGAAGGAACTGGACCTCAGTTTCGACGACGCGGAAGCGCTCAAGCTGGGCCATAAGGTGGGCACGGTCAGCGAGGACGCGAAGCTGCCCATCCTGCAGCAGGTGACAGAAATTATCGTGCTGGAAATCCAGAAGACGTTCGACTTCTTCCGCGCCACGGCGGCGGGCGAGCACATCGAAAAAATCTTTCTGGCCGGCGGTTCCTGCAAGGTGCCGGGCCTGATCGAGTCGCTGCGCCAGGAGTTCTCGCTGCCGGTGGAGGAGCTGAATCCTTTTCAGAAGGTGCTGCCGCCGGTGGGCCCGGGACTGGAACTGGTGGAGCAGAACGCCGGCC
>DASVBI010000263.1:0-3758 GCA_036375915.1 Terriglobales bacterium
ATCCGTAGAAACCAGGAGTCAGGGTCAGGAGTCGGTAGTCAGCAGAGCTTTCCGAGTTCCAGCCCCGACTTCCAGGCCGTTAACTACTGACTCCTGCCTTTCCGATACACTGACCACTGGCCACTGTTTTACGCTGGCCACTGCTTATGCCCGACTGCATCTTCTGCCGCATCATCCGCGGGGAGGCGCCTGCAAACAAGGTTTACGAAGACCAGCGCGCCTTCGTTTTTGAGGACATCAACCCGCAAGCTCCCACCCACGTGCTGATTATTCCCAAAAAGCACATTGTCGGATTGAAGGAAGCCCAGCCGGAAGACGCGGAAATCATCGGCTACCTGCACCTGGTGGCGGCGCAGATTGCGCGCCAGCGCGGCATCGAGGACGGCTATCGCACCGTGTTCAATGTGGGCCCGCGCGCTGGCCAGTCGGTTTTTCACCTCCACCTGCACCTACTGGGCGGGCGCAGCCTGCGCTGGCCGCCGGGATAGTACACCCAGAACTTCTCCAATCCCGCCCAAAGCCCAAAAATATTTTCCTACCGCGGCTCACCAAGTAGGGTGTAGGCCGTCTACACCCATGGAACTGGCCTATGGGAAAACGCTACCAGAACCGGATTGAGCTGCTGCAGGGCACCCTGGACATGCTGATTCTGCAGACCCTGCAGTGGGGGCCGCAGCACGGCTATGGCATCAGCCAGGCTATCCGGCTGGGCTCAGGCGATGTGCTCCAGGTGGAGACCGGCTCGCTTTATCCGGCGCTGCACCGGCTGGAACGCGAGGCCTGGATCCAATCCGAGTGGAAGCTTTCCGATAACAACCAGAGGGTTAAGGAATACCGCCTCACCTCCGCGGGAAAGAGACAACTGGCGGACGAGCGTTCGCGGTGGGAAATGCTTACCCAGGCCATCGCCGGAGTGCTGAAGACGGCCGGCAATTAGGAGAGAGCAATGCGACTGCCATGGTGGAAGCGGCATCAGGCCAGGGAACTCGAAGAGGAGCTCCGGTCGCATCTGGCGATGGCGGCGCGCGACCGTCAAGAACGTGGCGCGGCACCGGAGGTGGCGAAAGCCGAAGCGCGGCGCGAATTCGGCAACCTGCTGCTGGTCAGCGAAACCACCCGCGACATGTGGGGCTGGGCCTCGCTGGAGCGTTTCACCCAGGACCTGCGCTACGGGGCGCGCATGTTGCAGCGTTCGCCGGGATTCGCCCTGGTGGCGGTGCTTACTCTGGCGCTGGGCATTGGCATCAACACGGCCCTGTTCTCAGTGGTCAACGGGATTCTGCTCAGCCCGCTTCCCTATCCCCATCCGGAACAGCTTATCTCCTTATTTGAAAGCAAGCCGCATTTCCAGAAGGGCTCCTTTTCCTACCTCAATTTTCTGGATTTCCAGAAGCAGAACCGCACTTTATCGGCCATCGCCGCCTATCGCCATACCAGCGTCACCCTGACCGGCAGCGGTGATGCCGAGCAACTGCGGGGGCAGATGATTTCGGCGGGGCTGTTTTCCATGCTCGGCATTCAGCCGGTGGCCGGCCGCCTGTTCACGCCCGAGGAAGACCGCCTGGGCACCACTCCGTCCGTAATCCTCAGCACCGAATTGTGGAAGCGAAAATTCGGCGGGGCTCCAGAGGTGATTGGCAGGTCCATCACCCTCGACGGGTCTTCGTACGTGGTGGTGGGCGTGGCGCCAGGCGAGCTGCAGCTCTACATCCAGAATTTTCGAAAAACCAACGACTTTTATGTGCTCATGGGGCAGTTTGCGGACCCGCATTTCCGCGACCGCAATGCCTCCTGGGGCACCGATGCCATTGCGCGGCTGAAGCCCGGCGTGAGCGTGGAACAGGCGCGCGCCGACATGAATGCCGTCGCGCGCAAGCTGGGCACGGATTTTCCCCAATTCAATAAGGGAATCGGCGTCACCATGCTGCCTCTGAAAGAGGAGATGGTGGGCGACGTGCGGCCGCTGCTGCTGGTGTTGCTGGGCGCGGTGGGATTCGTGCTGCTGATCGCCTGCGGCAACGTGGCCAACCTGCTGCTGGCGCGCGCCACTGTCCGCCAGCGCGAATTCGCTATTCGTTCCGCCCTCGGAGCCAGCCCCGTCCGCGTCATTCGCCAGCTGCTGACCGAAACTTCGCTTCTCGCCGCTATCGCCGGAGCTGCTGGACTGGTGCTGGCGGGGTGGGGTACGCAGGCCGCACTGCGGCTTCTGCCCGCTTCCATTCCCCGCGCCTCCCATATCGGGCTGGATCTGCGGGTCCTGGGATTTACCCTGGCCATCACGGTTCTGGCCGCCGTGGTGTTCGGGCTGGCGCCTGCCATTAGAACCGCCCGCCCCGACCTCCACGAAGAATTGAAGGAAGGTGGCCGCGGCGGCAGCGGCGCGCGCCATCGCGCGCAGTCGGCCTTCGTCATCATGGAAATGGCCCTCGCTCTGGTGCTGCTGGCAGGGGCGGGCCTGATGATCCGCACCCTGGCCGAATTGTGGCGCATCAATCCCGGCTTTGACGCGCGCAACGTCGTACTGCTGGGAGTCGGATTGCCGCCGGGCATGACCCACGCCAGCCCCGACGCCATTCGCAGTTCGCTGCGCCAGGCGGAGCAGGCCATCGCGGGCACCCCCGGAGTACAGGCTGCCTCGCTCTCCGCCGGTTCCATACCCATGCGGGGCGACGAAGAGGACGAGTTCTGGCTGGAAGGCCAGCCCAAGCCGGCCAGCGTCAATGACATGAATTGGTCGCTGCTCTACGTGGTGCAACCCGCCTACTTCCAGGTCATGAAAGTGCCGCTGCTGCGTGGCCGCCTGCTGACCGCCGAAGACAACGAACATGCCGCGCCAGTGGCGGTGATAGACGAGGACTTGGCCCGCCGCTACTTCCCCCACACCGATCCCCTGGGCAAGCAAATGCACTTCAACAGCCTGGGCAAGACAGTTGAGATTGTGGGCGTGGTCGGGCACGTGAAGCAGTTTGGGCTTGATGCCGACGCTCGCAACTTGCGGGAGCAAACCTACCTGGCGATGATGCAGACGCCGGACGATCAGATGGTGGGCAATACCGAGGCTGATGTGGAACTGCGCACCGCGCTGCCCACGGTTGCAGCCGAAGATGCCATTCGGCGGACGCTGCAGCAGGTGAATCGCGATTACGTGATCTTTGGCGGCGAAAGCATGAATGAGATTATCGGGAAAGGCCTCGCGGCGCGCCGCTTCTCCATGATCCTGCTGGTCGTATTTGCCGGCCTGGCGCTGCTGCTGGCCGCCATTGGAATTTACGGCGTGGTCTCCTACGTGGTAGCCCAGCGCCGGCGGGAGATTGGAATCCACATGGCGCTGGGGGCGCGGCGCGGCCAGGTATTTGAGCTCATGCTCCGCCAGGGCGCGCGCATGGCGCTGTTCGGGCTGATCATCGGCATGGGCGCGGCCTTTGCCCTTACCCGCCTGATGACCAGCCTGCTCTACGGGGTAAAGCCGACCGATGGGCTAACCTTTGCCGCCGCCGCGGCGGTGCTATGCGCCATCGCGCTCGCCGCCTGCGCCATCCCGGCCCGGCGCGCCACCCGGGTGGACCCCATGCTGGCACTGCGCTGCGAATAGGCCGAATTACTGATTATTGTTCCGTACTGTGTCTCCCTGTGTATGCCGGCGTCCCACGATTCAATAGGTGTGCGATCGAGTCCAAGGGAAAACACCGCCAGGGCTGATGACCAAGGCTGATAAGACAATGGCGTCCCGCAAGGGACGCCTTGAGAGTAGCCCGCCA